>CALHRB010000229.1 GCA_938038165.1 Candidatus Kapaibacterium sp.
AATGACCCAACCAATGAAGGCTCAGATTTCCACCATCCAGACTGCTATCCTGACCATATTTACTTTTCTTTTGGGATTCACTTTTGCTATGGCACTTTCGCGATTTGACAACAGAAAACAAATGGTTGTTAAGGAATCTAACGCCATTGGAACAGCTGTTTTAAGGTCAAAACTGTTGCCTGAAAATCAACGTGCCAAAATGATTGAATTGTTTAAGCAATATGTTAACGTTGAATTTAGCATTACTTCAAGAGCTAATGTTCCTTTGGAAGAAAGAAACAAGCAAAACCTGGAAGCAAAACGACTTCAAACACTAATGTGGGACGAAGCTTTCGCGGCTACTGAAAAGAATCCCATTTCTGTACCAGCTGGTTTGTTTGCCACTTCTATAAATCAGTTAATTGATATAAAGACCGAAAGAGACATTGCTATTTCTAATCACGTTCCTGAAATTGTATTATTCGGACTTGTATTATTTGCCGCCTTAGCACTTGGGATGCTGGGTTATGGTAATGGTTTAGCAGCTACCCGGGCAATTTTTCCGTCAATAATTTTATGTTTTGTCATTACCATTTCGTTTATACTCATCATAGATCTTGACAGACCCAATCGTGGTCTAACTAAAGTAAGTCAGGAAAGTATGGTTAACTTGATGAAGATCATCAATAAGGTTAGTAAAGAATAAAATCTAAAAAAATACGATTAATTTTAATTAGAATAAAAACAATCAAAGAAACATCTGTTGAGTTTATATATAAATGTAAGACTGATGCTTCGTTGATTTTTCCAACATTCAAATATTATCTTTATCAATTGTAATCTCAACTGTTAATTTTTACATTAAATCCAATATTGTAATTTATACTTTTTATCTTATTTTATTTTATTTTGTTTTGTTCCAATTCATTTTTAAAACAAAAAAAATTAGTTCGCTGAAATAGAATTTTTGATTTTTTTTGCAATTATTTTAATTTTGGTTACAGGCGAAAGGCGGTCAAAAAAAATGAATTAAATAGGAGGGTTAATTATGTTGTGCTTCTCATCATATTCAAATACCTTCAATTTGTTTTCTTTGAAAATTTGCTTACTTTTGCTTACAATAATCATTTTTTCTGCCAATTGTAATAAAGAAGAGGCAATTCAATCTCCAAATAATCCCAATGGAGAAACAGTCCAGATGCCTCGTCCAACTGATTGGATATTAGGCACTTGGCAGGGAACAATTCCTGCGGGTTCACAATTTGCCGGGAAACAAGTGCGTTTATTTATTGAAAAAGTGTCTGCCCCAGTTAGCGGGTCGGTCGTTGGTTATAATTACCAAGGCAGTTTTACCTGGGATTATCAAGGTTCGAATGAATGGACAGTGAACTTCAAGAATCCCATGTCAAACAATGATAGTTATGTATGGTGGATCTATGATAAATTATTTGATATAGAAACTTTTCGTTGCGAGATTTTTTCCAATACTAATCATGTGGTTTTGTCAACAACTCAAATTGGTTCTAAAAATACAAAGCCTACGGTAGTTAATCTCTTTCTTACAGCTACAATAAATGGCATTAGCGAGACCGATCAATACATGCTAACAATGAGTAAACAATAAGTCGTTTCATTCTATAAAATACAAATAAAGCAATTATATGTTGATTGTGTTAAAAGATAATTTAAAGTGAGTTGCAAAGCTTTGTTGAAAATCCGCCTTATCGCCTAAAACGTGCTTTGCGACTCACTTTATAATTAAAACTACTCCACTTTTTTTAAAAAATTGATTATCTTATTTTCAACTGGATTGATTGATAACTTCAGTAGATTAAGGAAAAGATGGCTAAATCAATTATAATCTACTATCATTACCTTAGTGATATTATATCTTATTTTTTGATGATTTTTTCTGTGTAAACCAAATTTGTTGATTTGATTTTTACAAAATAAACTCCATCCGGGAAATTGCTAATATCAATTGAGAATATGTTCTGATTGTTAGAATAAAATTGAGTATCAAATACCTTGATTCCAAGAATATTTGAAACTTCGACAATGAAGTCATCTTCTAAAGTATTCGATAAAAATATATTGAACTTACCATTGCTCGGATTTGGTGAAATTTGCAACGTATTATCACTAATAAAGTCATTTACATTAGAAATAATATTATATGGATCGGACAAGTTTGAACAATTATTTTCGTCAAAAATTTCGACTGAATAATCGCCTAATTCTGTTATAGTAATTGTTCTGTTAATAGAATCTTTTACAGGATTACCATTAAAATACCATTGATATGCCTTAGCCTCAGTTGATTGCAAAGTTAAGGGAGCAATCCTTGAAATTGTTGGTTTTTGAGGTTTGGACATAGTAACTACATTGAATGTGGCAGTTGTCTTGCAACCTTCGCTGGTCGTTGCGGTCAATGAAAAATATCCCGGTGAATTAATCTTTATCTTGCGGGTTTTTTCTCCAGTTGACCATTCGTAAGAGGAAAAACCAAGTGAGCCGGCTAGTTCAAGATTAACGGAATCGCCTTCGCAAATAGGATATTTCCCAACAGTTCTGATGGTTAAATCGGGGAGATTGAGAACTGTAACTTCCACAGATCTTGAGCGAGATTTACATCCACTACCGTCGTCAATGGTCAGCGAGTAAAATCCACTTTCTTTAACAATAATCCTTTTTGTTGATTCACCGTTAGACCATAAATAATTTGTGTAATCATTTTCAGCTTCGATAATAACGGAGTCTCCTCTGCAGATTCTTGTTTCGCCAATAACTTTTATGCTCGGTTGAGGAACATTACATTCTATTAAAGGAGCTTCCCAAATACCTTGGCCGTAGGTAGCTGCTCTTAATTTTTTCGAAGGATAGTGAATTTCGAGCTCAGATATAATTAAATTTGGCTTTCCCTGACCATAAGGTTCCCAGAAACCAGAATTATAGTCAGAATAAAAGACACCTATATCAGTTCCGATATAAAGCCGATCTGGTGAATTTTCTTGATAAATAATAGTATTTACAGGGACATTGGGTAAGTTACCCGAGATATTTTTCCAATTGGTTCCATCAAATTCGTAAACCTTAGAGCCAGATGAGAAACCTCCGTTAGTGATCCAAGCTCTTTTACTATTATTTGGGTCAACAGCAATATAAGTAATAGCATTGGTTTGTGGATTCGAAATGTTTTTCCAGTTTTTTCCGCCATCATAAGTAACATGTATTGTATTAAGAGTTGCGGCATAGATAGTATTGCTGTCAGTAGGAGCAAAAGCAAGAGACCTGAGGGTTGAGCCTGAAAAACTTGAAATTTTTTTCCATTGTCTGCCATTATTCCAGGAAGCCCAAACGTTTTGAAATCCAGCTATTAACTTATCAGGATTATGGGGACTAATTAAAAACGGTGTAACCCAGGCACCATTTTCACCAGTAACATTTCTGCTAATCATAGTAGAGAATGATGAACCATTTGAAGTTCTGTATAAATTTCCATTATATATGGAAAGATAAATATTATTTGCATTAGTCGGATCGATGGCACATTCCATCCCATCGCCACCATAAACTTTGTTCCAGGCTCCGTTTAAAAGCAAACTTGTACCATTATCCTGTGATCCAGCTATAATCATATTCGGGTTTGTAAATGAACCTCCCATTCTATAGAACTGAGTAATATTCATACCTTCGTCAACACTGAGCCATTTTTTTCCTCCATCGGTTGTTCTGTCTATTCCACCATCATTAGTTACAAATAAATCGCCTGTGATTTCATCATAGATAAGATAATGGATATCGGCATGAACTAATGGTTTGTTGTATCCTCCATACCAGTGTGTGATGTGTTCCCAATTAAAACCACCATCTTTGGATTTCCAAATATTTATTCCTCCGACAAATATTTCATCTTCGTCCCAAGGAGCAACAGCCAAGCATAAATCATACCAGCCTTGGCCGACATTTCTGTCGTTTCCAGTGCCCTGATCTCTTCCTAAAATATTTGGGGTAGCCCCAGAATTTGAACTTGCAACTGTCCAGTTAGCACCTTCGTCATAAGAAACACGAAAAGAATGGAATGGGGTTGTTGAACAAAGAGCATAAACATTCTGATTGTTAGCAGGCGTAACAGCCAGAGCAATACGATTGGCACCATTTACTTGATGGACAGAGTTCCATGTTTCACCCATATCTGTTGATTTGAAGATACTTGGATTGCTGCCGTATGTTGCTGTATATAAGATATTTGGATTGCCAGGCTTAGCAACCAGATCTTTAAAATAGCCTTGATTGTTCTTATTTATCCAGCTATTTCCACCATCAGTAGTTTTATATATACCACTACTTGTTGCTGCAATAACAATATTGGGATTATTTGGATGAACAAACAATTTGGCAACTACTTGCTGACTGTTCAAAGCAAAAGCAAGATTTGTAACTGTCCAGCTTGCGCCTTCGTCAGTAGTTTTAATAACACCAATGGAATATGCGTTTCCACCTCCACCCCCAATTCCGTTTGCATCACCTGTAGCAACATAAGCAATTCTTGGGTTATCAAAACAAAACTGAATATCAGAAATGCCAAGAGACAGAAATTGAGTGAATGGAAACTCAGCCCAGGTTTTACCGAAATCATTTGAGTGCCAAAGCCCGCCTGATGCAGCACCAGCCCATATTGTCTTGGGTTTTGTCGGGTGAAATCTAAGTACATTGACTCTGCCAACACCTTTGTCGTCACCTCCTGATGGTGGAGGAGGGTTAGTAAATGGGCCTAGTGGTTTCCATATGATATTAGAAAGCAGTGAATTCTTTTTGCTATTATTAAAAAAGTCAAAATAAGAATTTAGATACTTTGCAACATTAGGGATAGTCCCATCGGGATTTAGTCTTGTTTCCCAAAAATGCTCCCAACGTTTGAATTGCTTCCAGCCGCCTTTCCTTAATGAATCCGGAATATCTTTCCAGATTGTCTCAATTTTGTCCCTCATCTGTTCAAAATTGTCACTCTTGCTGAGTTGAACAGATTGTAAGGTGTTTTGTGCATTTATTTCACTTGTAAAAAAATAATATAAGATTGTTAATATAAAAATGATGGAAATAATTGGTTTGATTTTCATTTTAAACATTGAACTTCTCAAATAATTATAAACGAAATATTAACATAACTATTTATGAATAATGTATAACACATTACTCATATAAATAGTTACACTTTAAGTCAAAAAATGTTGATACTTATTTATTTATAATTATTTTATCAACATAAATTTTATCAATGACAATGATTTGTAGAATATAGACACCTGGTGAAAGATTCTCAATATTAACGTTTAAATCACCATTTTGTAAATATGAACTGCTATTCTCCAAAACTTTTTGACCAGTAAGATTATATATTTTAAAAGAAAATTCCTGATTATTTAAAATTTCCTTTT
>CALHRB010000230.1 GCA_938038165.1 Candidatus Kapaibacterium sp.
GATGTGCAGTCTTCTTCCTTGGGAGGATAGCATATATCCCAGCAAAAAACAATAGAGTGACCAGGTGTCAGACTTATGATTTCAAGCTTTGATTTTACATTTATTACTCCGAAGGTAATGTTCCTGATCTCAGCTTTTGCCCTGATTTCATCATTTAAACCACCACTTACTGTTTCATCTTTGAAGACAAACTCAAAACTCGAGGCGTTTAACTGGAAAAAAGAACCAATTATTAAAAAGAAAACTAAAAAATTCAAATAAAGTATTTTAAATATCATACAACACCTTTGAAAACAATAAAATTTGTAAATTAATTTCTTAGTAAATGACAAATATGCAAAAAAAAAGTTACATCTATTATTTTTTTCGGGATTGATTATGAAGCATCTCAAAAAGCTATTTTTTTTAACTGTTTTAACAATCATTTCACTTAACATCTCTTCTGCGCAGGAGTCAAGAACTATACCATCAGCTAAAGTCAAGAATTTAAAAGGTGAGACAATCGATACCAAAACATTTATGAACGATGGGAAGCCATTTGTTATATGTTTCTGGGCTACATGGTGCAGTCCATGTGTTATCGAACAGAATACACTAAACGAAGTATATGAAAAATGGCAAGAAGAAACTGGAGTCAAAATTATTTCAGTTTCAATTGATGATACTCGTAGCAGTAAAAAGGTAGCCCCTTTTGTTAAAGGTCGCAAATGGCAATTTGAATTTTATCTTGATGAAAATAGTAGCTTCAAGCGTGCAATGAATGCCGGACATCCTCCACATTCCTTCCTTGTCAATGGCAAAGGCGAAATTGTCTGGGAGCACAGCGGATTTGCACCCGGAGATGAAGAGGTACTTTATTCTGAAATTAAGAAATTAATAGATAACAAAACAGAAGATTAAAACGACCAAATTGTGTAACTTTTGGTTGTTTCTTTCGTATCCTTTTGTGTAATCTTAAACAAAAATTAAAGATGATAAAAATAAAAAGAGTGACAATATTAAGTATTGTTTTAGTTTTTTACCAGATGGTTTTGGCATACTCTCAAATGCAGGATAAACCTCTGGAAGAGCAATTGAGACGAATCAAGGAAATACCTTTAAGTGGATTTTTCGGAATCTCTGCCACAAATTCTGTTCCACAGGATCAATTTCAGAACTATTTGAATAAAAGTGGTTTCGGTTTGTCACTTTTTGGTGGTTATTATGCTGACCCTATTCCATTTGCGGCTGGCTTTAATGCTGATTTAATTTTCTTTGGTGGTGAAACCAAAAGATTTAAATACCAGAGACCCGGAGGATGGGGAATTGGCGAGGACACAGTTACTACAACGAGCTTGATTGTGCCTTTGAGTGTCTTCGTTAGGATTAAGCCAATTTTTTTCAATACTTTTTTGCCTTATCTGGAAGGATTCGCTGGTTTTACTATTCTGAATGTCTCTGCTGATTATAAACCATACTGGGGACAATCAGATTCAAAAAACAGAACAAGTTTTGCATTTCATTATGGAGCATCAGCTGGTTTAATGATCGAGATGGTTGATTTTATTGATTTGCCATCTTCTCACCGGACTATGTGTCTTGATATTCGTTTAAGGTATATTAAAGGGAATGAAGCCGATTATGCAACTGCCAAAATCAAAGATGACACTTCTGTTGAGTTTAATGATTTTCGCTCGAAAACTAGTATGCTTCTTCTATTGTTAGGATTAACTTTTAGATTCTAAAATAAATTTATGAGGTTTAAAAATGAAGAAATTTTATTATGTTCTTTTTACATCAATATTAGTAATATTGCTTATTGGCTGCCAATCAACCCGTGAAACATCAAGGAACACTGGATATACTCAGGAAAAAGAGCTGACTGTCGGTTTAGTTCAAAAAGAGATAAAAAAAGGAATGCCTGGTGCTGATGTTGCTGAAGTTCTTGGCTCTCCAAATATTGTTACTAAAGACGAAAATGGCAACGAGACATGGGTTTATGACAAAATTGCATCAGAAGTTAATTACTCTGAAAATCAAAGCTCAATTTTTATCTTTATTGGTGGAGTTTCCGACAGGAGCAGCTCCAAAACAGTTACTCAAAAGACTCTGACAGTTGTAATCAAGTTTGATGATAAGAGCAGAGTGTCAGGCTTTTCCTATCATGCGACAAAATTTTAATTTGATATTATTTCAGAAGGTTTTCAGTATGATAAAGATTGTGATTATAGTTTTTTTATCTATTGTTAGTTTTTATGGCTGCACCATTGTAAATCAACCAAAAAAAAGCGATGGAGAGCAAACTCAACTTCAGGTTAGGCAATTTCAAACAAGAGAATTCGATACAAACGATACAAAACTTGTTATGAAAGCACTTGTCAACGTTTTGCAAGATGATGATTTTATAATCAAAAATGCAGTAGTTGATCTTGGTTTAATCTCAGCTTCCAAAGAAATTGATTTAGCCTCAAGCGGTGGCAGAAGCTCAAAAAATGATTTCTGGGAAGAATTTTTCAAAGCAATTTTCAACGATAAAAAAAATCATTATAATGATCCTGCCGTTTTTAATAAACTCAAGATAGTCGAAGCAACGATTAACGTAACTGAATATGGAAAAAGAACAAAAGTCAGGGCTAATTTTCAGGCAAAAATTTTAGACAATAGAGGTAACCCCGTTGAAGTCTATACTGTTGATGAAGAAAAATTTTATCGGGACTTCTTTGCTAAAGTTGACAAAGGAATATTTCTTCAAAAGCAAGGTTTATAAATAATTTTGGAGATTTTCAAATGGCTTATTATTTTAATAAAATTCTTGATACAACTTTCGACGAGGCAATCGCGAAAGTAACTGAAGCTCTAAAGACACAGGGCTTTGGCGTGCTTTCGGATATTGACGTTAAAACCACAATGAAGCAAAAGCTGGATGTTGATTTCAGAAATTACAGAATTCTGGGAGCTTGCAACCCGCCGTTTGCTTATAAAGCTCTATCAGTCGAAGATAAAATCGGGACGATGCTTCCTTGCAATGTCATTGTTCAGGAACTAAACGATGGTAAAATTGAAGTTGCAGCTATTGACCCGATTGCTTCGATGTCTTCAGTCCAAAATCCTGCCCTCGGTGATATTGCCTTCGAGGTACAAGATAGATTAAAGAAAGTTATTGAAAGCTTGTAATTAAGCTCTTTGCTTTCAAATAAACTGTTGAAATGGTGTTTTAACCAGTTGAGGTTTTAATATCATTCCGACAACATTTTTTTATCTTCTAAAACTCTGAAATATGCGCCACTCCATATTGTTGTAAACAAGAGTTACGTTCAATAAATAATTCTATATTTCCGGCAAAATTAGTCAGATTTTTGTATTTTAAGTTGGTTCCATTTTTTTTCATTATATTGAAAAGTTATATTGTGTATAACTATAACTTGAAAAAAAATGATGCGGAAAATTGCGATCGTCTCCATTCTAATTTCTTTTCAATTTTTATTTGCACAAAAACCAAATATTTTGTGGCAGAAAGATTTGAATTCAATTGCATTTGGAAATGCCTGTTCTGGTGATATTGATGGGGATGGAAAGCTCGAAATTGTTTTCGCTACTTATTTCAATGATGAAACAATCTATGCCCTTAATGCCGAGGACGGTTCGGTTCTATGGAAATATAACACAGGTGGTTGCAATGATGCAGCTCCTTTAATTTTGGATGTTGATGGAGATGGTATGATGGAAGTAATTCTTCACAGCTCGACATCACCTTATATTTATTGCTTTAATGGTAAAGATGGAACAATAAAATGGAAAACAGGTTCGGTTGGTACAGATTCCCCGCCATCAGCCGCAGATTTAAAAAATGATAAGAAATATGATATTTTCGGTGGTGATTTTTACGGCAGATTAATCCGATGGAACGGTGAAAATGGCTCTATTGTTTGGTCAAAGCAGGTTGATTCAAACGCAACCGTTCAGACTGAACCTGTTATTGCCGATCTTGACGGAGACGGCGAACTTGATTGCGTTGTTGCTACTTGGAAAAGCAATGCCAAGAACAGAATTTCGGCATATAGGCTTAGCGATGGAAAGTTGCTCTGGTCTTGCAATGAACCAGCGAGAATGCTTTATCACGGTCCAGTGATTCTTGATCTTGATAGTGATGATGATTTGGAAGTTGTTATTGGTAGCTATGATGGTATTCTTTATTGCTTAAACGGCAAAGACGGTTCAATAAAATGGACCTTTAATTATCCAGAAAAGAGATATATAGGACCCCCGACCACCGCGGGGGATTTAAACGGAGACGGGCTTTATGAAATTGCTTTTATTAGCGGAAATAAACTTGGCGTTCTGGATAATAATGGAAAATTGCTCTGGGAGTATGATATGGGCTTAGCCAGCACATCCTTCAGAGGCGCTGTATTCAGTGATCTTAATAATGATGGAGATCTTGATATTTTGTTTGGGACAAACCTTGGAAAAATTATAGCCCTCAAAGGAAATGACGGTTCGAAAATTTTTGAATACGATATGAGCGCAGATTTTGGAAAAAATCTAAACATTGACCACTCTCCTATTGTTGCTGATTTCAATAATGATGGACTAACTGATATATTCTTTGTAGGTGGGTACGCCGAATACCCTAATAACGAAAAAAATTATGGAAGAGCTTATATGATTACCATTGGTAAAACTCAGGGACCAGATTGGTTAATGTTCAGAAATAATATCAGGCGAAATGCAGTTGTACCCATCAATCTACTTTCAATCATTAACTACAAAAACGATCTGTTTTTCCTCTGTCCTAATCCTGCGGAGGAGTATATTGAAATATATATGAATGGTGCGAAATCACCTCAACAGGAAATCAAAATCTACAACATTCTTGGCGAATGTGTCCTGGCAGAACAGACATTCCTGTCTGTTCAAAGGATGGATATTTCCGTTCTGCCACCTGGTCTTTATTTTGTCCTTGTTGGCAACAATTTTGAAGGAAGATTTATTAAGGTAAATAAATTTTAGATATCAAAGATAGATAGTTTAATAAAGAGTGAGGGGCAAGTCTAAGCTTACCCCTTATTTTTTTAATGATATACAAAGCTAAACGAGTTTAGCTTCCCAAGTCAAATTGCATCCGGATCGTTTGAACATTGCAGAAGCACTGCAATAAGTTGTTTCCGAAAGTTCAATAGACCTCTCCAGGTCTTTCAATTCAGCATCTGGGCTTTTAAGTTCGTAAATTAAATGAACATCGGTAAATACTTTCGGATGGCTGTCTGCTCTTTTTCCTTCAATATTCAAAGTAATACCTTCAACGGTTTTTCTTTTTTTTCTTAATATGCTTACTACATCCATCAGAGTGCAGGCTCCAAGAGCCTGAAGAAGAACCTCCATTGGAGTTGAAGCAGTATCATCACCTCCTACTTTGTCGGTGGTGTCAAAATAAGTAATATGATTACGGTTGTCAGTTCCCATAAAACGCATATTTTTATCAAGTTCAAGAGTAACCTTCATTTTTCCTCCATTTATAAAAAGATTTTTTTTAAATAATAAAATTAATTAAATTTACTTATTACTCAATCAAAAAGACGTTTTTGTTTTATTTTTCTGGAGCAATTATGAATGATATGATTAGCACCTCTATTAGTTATGATAATAACGATCCAAGGTTCATTGAGATGGTAAAAAAAATGGCTGCCGATATGAAATTTAACGGTATTTTTGTTATTATCTATGGCGCATTAGTCTGCTTATCAATAATTGGTGCAGTTATTGGAATACCTCTTATATTTGCTGGATTAAGATTGAATGAAGCCTCGGATTTGTTCAAAACCTATCTTAATTCCGGTGATTTCACATCGCTCTCGAACGCATTGGAACGTCAAGGAAGATACTTTTTTATAAACAAAGTTCTAATTATCATATCATTAATCTTACTTGCACTTTATATTGTACTAATAATTGTTCTAATCTCATCAGGCTTGTTTTTGGGAAGAGGGAATTTTGATTTTTAACTAATGGATAGAAATAAAGCAATAGTTGGTATTATTATGGGTAGCGATTCAGATCTACCCACAATGAAACAGGCAGCTGAAATTTGCAAGGAATTTGAAGTACCTTATGAAATGAAAGTTGTTTCAGCCCACAGGACTCCTCTCGATATGACAGAATATGGGCAAACAGCAAAAGCCAGAGGTTTAAAAGTAATAATTGCCGGCGCCGGTGGCTCAGCACATCTTCCAGGAATGATTGCCGCAAATACTTCTTTACCGGTGATAGGTGTTCCGATTCAGTCAAAAGCCCTGAATGGTCTTGATTCTTTGCTTTCCATTGTACAGATGCCTCCTGGTGTCCCTGTAGCAACTGTAGCGATTGGAGCAGGTAAAAATGCCGGTCTTCTTGCAGTTGAAATTCTTTCCTTGTCCGACGAGAAATTAATGAAGAAGATGATTGAGTACAAGGAAAAAATTGCTAAAGAATCCCGGGAAAAGAATAAGAATCCGGGTTTTATATTTTAAGACAATAATTATTCAGGGTGATTTTTTCTCACCCTGAACTTTATTTAGTTGTTATAAATGAACTTTTTGATTATAGAGTTCTCGGGTGTTGACAGCCGGATAATATAGACTCCATCTGGTATT
>CALHRB010000231.1 GCA_938038165.1 Candidatus Kapaibacterium sp.
TCGTAACAGGGAGAAGAACTTCCATCAGAATCAGACCATCATCATATCAAAACGAAAAAAATTTGATTCACGATATTCAAGCTTTTAAGAAATCATTTAACAGGTAGATAGTGTTGGAATATTTTTTCACCAAAAAATTTTATATTTTCTTGCTCTTGTTCTTTTTCTTAGCCATTATTTATGAGGGTTCTTCTGCAATAAGAACAAATATTGAGATTTTTGACTCTCTATCGAAAAAAATTGCTAATGAATTTATTAAATCGTTAGAATTTAGAGAATCTGATTCTGTTTTTTTTTCAATCAAAGGCGAAGATAATTTCCTGATTAAAAAACATATCTACGGTCAGTTAAACAATCTTAATATTGTATTGTTGGAAAAAGAAGCTTATTCAACTTCAAATCATTTAGAGGTAATTGTGGATGATTTAAAAGCTTCGTTTAATATCACTGATGAAAAAGATATTTATATAAGAGAAATAAACGTAAAATACACTTTTTTCCAAAAAGTTGATGGAATAATAAAAAGCCCGTTAAAATTCCGTGAATCATATCAGGACACCGTTAGAAAAAGTGATATTAATCAAATAAACAGTGAAAATCATTCATTTGCAAAAGCAGAAATACCACTGGAGAGACCAACTATCTTTGAGCAAATTTTAGAGCCTTTGATAATAGTAACAGCAGCAGTAATAACAGTAATTTTATTATTTACTGTCAGATCTAATTAATCTGGCTGAATATAATGGCAGCCGCGGCTAACTCTTGCCTCGATTGTAGCAGCATTTACCGCAATGGCTGTTTGAACCCCGTGCCTTAATTCAATGATTTCTCTTGTCAACTTTGCTTTTTGATAGAACTGGTCGATTTCAGATTGAAGATGTCGCAGGGTTGTTCTAGCTCTGAGGAGTCTTTGTCTTGTTCTAACTAGCCCGACATAATTCCACATTGTGTTTTTGATTGTAGTCCAATCCTGATGGATTAAGGCAGGGTCTATAACTTCATTTTCCTCTTTCCAGGGGAAAATTTCGGGGAAGTAGTAATCTTCTTCATGAAAATCAGCAGCATCATTTCCGGCTAAATATCCCCAGACAACAGCTTCGAGCAAAGAAGTCGAAGCAAGTCTGTTTGCTCCGTGAACACCAGTACAAGAAACTTCACCAACAGCATAGAGTCTTCTTAATGATGTTCTTCCCCGTAAACTCACTCCAATCCCACCGCAGGAATAATGTGCCGCTGGAACGACAGGGATCGGTTCGCTTGTCATATCAACTCCTTTATTTTTACAATGTTCGTAAATTGTTGGATATCTATCTTTAATCCAAGCGGGGTCCTTAAATGAAATATCGAGATAAACACAAGGGTGGTTAGTTTCGAGCATAACCTGATGAATGCTTCTTGATACTACATCTCTCGGGGCGAGCTCAGCAAGTTCATGAAATCTCTTCATAAATCTTCTTCCTTTTTTGTCGAGAAGGACTCCGCCCTCACCTCTGACAGACTCAGATATTAGGAAACTATCGCCGGCTCCATAGAATGTGGTAGGGTGAAATTGAATGTATTCCAGATTGAAACATCTTGCTCCAGCTCTCCAGGCAAGAGCAATGCCATCTCCTGTAGCTTCAGGTGGGTTAGTAGTATGAGCATAAATTTGACCCAATCCCCCTGTCGCTAATATTGTTTTACAGGCATATACAGGGAACACATTACCGTTTTTATTATTAAAAACCAAAGCACCAAAGCAAGCTGGTTTCTCGTATATATCAAGTGAATTTGTTGAATGATGTGAAAGAGTAAGCAAATCAACCACGGTGTGGTCTGTCATAATGTCAATGTTTGAATAGTTATCCAATGCCTTAATCAATGTTTTGTGAATAGATTCACCTGTTCGATCCTTAGAGTGAATGATACGAGGGACAGAATGAGCACCTTCTGAAGTTAGATCAAGCTCGTTATTGACATTACGATCGAAATCAACGGAGAATTTATCAAGAAGTATATCTTTAACAAGCCTTGGGCCAAGATCGCACAATAAATTAACAGCATATTCCCAACAATGACCATCACCAGCTTCCATTATATCCCTTTTTAATTTTTCGGTTGAGTCGTTAATTCCTTTGAATATTATTCCACCCTGAGCATATGGGGTATTACCGCTTAAAAGAGACTCTGTCTTTGAAAGTAATGTTACATGTTTGCCTCGTTCGGCGGCGGTGATAGCAGAAACCACGCCAGCTAATCCCGAGCCGATAACCAAAATATCAGTTTTTACCATAATATTGAACAATAAATTTCACGAAAATTTCATAAACGAAATTTTATGATTTAAATTAGATAATTTTAAAGTTTTTTATTACTAAAAGTGAAAATTTAAAATATATCGTTTTATAAGCTATGAAAATGTTAGTTAATGTTAATAATATTATTGATTTTATCAGAGAAAAATTGCAAACCGAACTTCCGGGGCGGGATGCACAAATCAGAATGGCTCCCTCAATTAATGGTAAGTTAATCAGAGGATTTGATCCCCCTAAAAACGCAAGGCAGAGCAGTGTTTTATTGCTTCTTTGTTCAGATTCAAAGAATTCAGAATTAAATATTCTTTTTACTCTTAGGAGTAATAACCTTAACAACCATAGCGGACAGATAAGTTTTCCCGGAGGTCGCAAAGAAAAAAACGAAAGTCACCTCGAGACTGCATTACGCGAGACAAGGGAGGAAATTGGTATTGATACTAATGAAGTTCTAATCCTTGGCAAACTAACAACTCTCTATGTTCCTCCTTCGAATGCGATAATTCACCCCTTTGTTGCTTTTCTGCCATATCAGCCGGAAACTAAACCAAATAAAAGCGAGGTTGTTGAAGTTTTCTCGGTCCCTCTCAGATATTTTTTGGAGAATCAATTTGAAAAACAAGTCTGGAATTATGATGGATATCTTATGGATGTACCCTTGTGGAATATACATCAGTCAACTCCCCTTTGGGGAGCAACAGCAATGATTTTAATGGAGTTTTTGACTATTATAAGATAATCACTATTCAGAGGATTCTTCGAGCTCAGCTTTATCTTTGGAATTTATTATTTCTAAATACTTGTTTTCGAACATTTTTTTTACTTTTTCACGTGTTAGCCAAAACTCAAAAGCCAAACCATAGGCATTCAGAGCAATACTCTCGAAAGAAACGGATTCTTTTGATTTGTTATTGGAACCAATTTGAGTGTCGTTAGAAAGAACCGTCATAAAATGAATAGCAAAATTATCAATGATTTTCATATCTTCTTCAAGATTCTTTAATATTTTGTTAATCTTTTCTGCCTCAGAACTCATATTCTCCCTTTAAATAAACTAGCTCAATACATTTATCGGTTAATCTGACAGAAAGTTAAATTTCAGTGTATTTTCAAACTTTAAGCATATGAATACGTCTTAAAAACTTTTAATAGCTGTCAATTCAATAAATATGCTGGAAATTCAAAATTGGGGATTAATAGATTACGAAAAGGCATGGGAAAGGCAAAAGGAAATTGTTGAAGACATACAGAAAAACAGGAGCAGGAATGTTCTGGCGCTTTGTCAGCATCCTTCTGTTATTACAATCGGGAGAGCCGGCAGTTCCAACAATGTCATTGCAGATGAAAAATTCCTTTCAAGCTTGGGTATAAAAGTAATATATAATGATAGAGGTGGAGATGCAACTTTACATAATCCGGGACAGTTGGTAGGATATCCCATTTTTAATCTAAGTGCTTACAAAGAAGACCTGCATTGGTTTCTGAGGGAAGTTGAGGAGTGCATCATCGAATTAATATCAAATTATGGAATAAAAGGCGAACGAATTGAAGGGCTTACAGGGGTTTGGGTTGGAGGAAACAGAAAAATTTGTGCAATAGGAATTCATTGTTCAAGATGGGTTACCTCACATGGTTTTGCATTGAATGTTGTCAATAATTTAAGTGAGTTTAATTTTATTATACCCTGTGGCATTAAAGATAAAGATGTTACGTCGATACGCAAGGAAGTTGGCACAGATATTGATATGAACGAGGTAGTTATTAAATGTATTAATGTTTTCGAACATCACTTTTAATAACAAGTTATTTGAAAAAAAATTTGGATTTAACTGAAAAAGATTTTAAATTTGATGTTACCCATAAACCATAAGCGGGAATAGCTCAGTTGGTAGAGCGCAACCTTGCCAAGGTTGATGTCGCGAGTTCGAGTCTCGTTTCCCGCTCGACGATGCAAATCGTCACTTCCTCGTTATGCTGCATGCCTTGCCGTCATTCCCCCCGATGGCGAGGCATTTTTTTTTGATTATGATTTTTGATTTAATATATATTTCAATCTTTTTGCAGTCACTGATTATAATAACTTTGACTGTCAATGTTATTTTTGGTCCTTTCCTAAGAAAAATGATAAACAATCAGAATTTTATTAGTACATATAAACCAAAGGTTTCAATACTTGTACCTGCCCGAAATGAAGAAAAAAATATTGAAAATTGTTTGAATAGCATTACAACTTTTGACTATCCCGATTATGAAATAATTATTCTGGATGATTGTTCCACAGACAATACTTATAAAATTCTTTCTGAATATAAATTACGACATTCTAATTTAAAAATTCTGAAAGGCGAGCCCACGCCCGAAGATTGGTTGGGGAAGAACTGGGCATGCTATCAACTTGCTCAGGAGTCCAGGGGAGATGTTTTAATCTTCACAGATGCTGATAATTGGCATAGTCGTGATGCCATTTCGAG
>CALHRB010000232.1 GCA_938038165.1 Candidatus Kapaibacterium sp.
TCCTTGCAATGAGGAATTATATCTTGTTAGTGGTAATGTTACATTGCAATGAATGTTTCCATTATAATTTTCTATGATACAATTTTTTATTGTGTTATTCACAGCACCCTGTCGCAAATCGAACACAGCCATGAATGGAGAATTGGAATTAAGTCTGAATTTGAGTGATTTTTGATTTCCTCCGTCAAAAATAATGTTTCCGTCAGATTGTGCATATCGTTTGACGAGGTTTGAGGTAACAAAATTAACTGCGGCATTAGGATTAGTAGGAGCTTGATTTTGTCCGATCAAAATACCAATTCCTGAAGCACTGTGAAGATTGATTGTAACAGAGCCTTTGTAAATTGATCTTGAAGAAGATGCTTTGAATGTTATTGTCCTGTTGCTATTTACTCCGATTATTTTGGATGACAAATCAATAGCTGGTATGGGGTTATTGATATCTCCAACATTATAAACAGCGTCAGTTAATTCAAATACCACTGATCCTGAAATACCCTGAGTAAAGAGTGCGTCAACAGCAAGTTCAAATGTATTAAAATTACGAGGATTTCCAGAATTGGTTGTTCCGATGGTATATGTTCCGCTTAAAGCACCAACAACCTCAAATGTTTTGCAATACGTGTTGTTGGAAGTCTTGGGATCGTCGGGAGTATAACATGTTATGCAAGCTTGATAGGAACCTTCAAATTCTGGAATAAAGTTACTCCTAAAAATAACTTCAGTAGTATTTACCCTTGTACCAGCAGGAATATCCTGAATGATAATATTATCTCTGTAAACTGTATCCCCTGTAGCTAATCTAATAATATACATTGAAGCGGGAAGATCGGATATATCGCTTACACCGTTATTTTTGAACCTTGCTATAGGTAAAATTGGTCTCCCGATGAAAATTTGATTACCTGGAACAGTAATAGAAAGAGCTTCAGCTTCAATTTCATAAGAAACCTCCAATTGAAATTCGCTGCCACTTCTTGGTACTCTGTTATTTTTCAGATCGTCGTCATTTGCATTTAATAAGGTAGTGGTTACTAAAAAGTCATAAATACCAACTTCCCGGGGTCTGAAATTAGCGAAGTTCAAAAGAACACTCTGTCCTGTGGTTAGTGATTGAGGGGGATTGCTGGGCCAAGTTGCTGTTTCTTCGTATTTTACAACACCATCAAGACTTATCTGAATAGTTGTTTCGAATGATGTAACAGGATTGATACCAACATTTGTATATCTAACCTGAACAGGTACAAATGATGATAAAGGATATTTAATAACATTTTTTGTCCTCGGAGAAACAACTTGAGTAACCGCTAAATCATTTTGTAAAGCAATAATAAAAGTTGGTGGATTCACAGGTTCATAATATTGAACATAATTAAATTGAGGTAGTTCCATTTGAGCTTCTACAACATATTCACCACCGGGTATATCGTTTTGGTTTGTTTGTAAATCAAAAGCTCCATCGCTTGCTCGGGCAGCTATTCCTTTGGCATTGGAAATTTTTGCAAATGCAGGCGAGCCAACAGGCTGAGGTGTAAATGTAAATAGCTCTTTTGTCGGATCAGATTGAGTTCCAATATAAATTGTCTTGTAATCAGGGTTTGAACCAGGAAGTGGACCTGAAATCCTGTAACGAGCCCAAACTTCAGCTTGACCGGAAATTCTATCGAAATACATACCTGGATGCTGGCTGCCGGTATAAATTTGACCACGTGCAAAAATTGTTCCCTGAGTTGGATAAACTCCTACAAGATTTGGGAACGAAGTTAATGATAAAGTCTTACCTGAAGTTAAATATCCAGCATTTGATGAATTAATTGTTCCGTTGTTGTAAACAGGAGCTGGATTTTTACTCGAGTAATGTGCTGAAAAGGTTTCTCCTGGGACAATGTTGATATATGATCTGTTTGGTTCAATACCAACGAATCCACAATGTAAATTCCTAAAGAAAGTATAGCTTCCATGATTCATCGGTCCGTAAATAATTTCAGCCTTATTGGAAGTTTCATAAAGTCGGACTTGAAAATTATTATTTGCATTGTATTGATAATAATAATCCATTCCGGTCCATTGAACAATTAGAACACGGTTAGGAGCAGAACCAATAACACCAGCTGTAACTTGACCCCTGCAGTATAAATCACCTCTCAATGGAGTGATGCTTGGATATAAATCGTTTAGATAAGTTGCCCAATAATTATAGGTAAAGTTTCTGTCAGAACCGAACCACATGTAACCATTAGTACAAGCATAAAATATATCAACATTAGCAGTATAACTTCTTCCATCCCATTTGAAATTAAACGGTGCATAGAAGCCTCCCGAAGCGTCATCACCAGTTGTAAGATAAGTTCCTCCGGTCATTTCCTGCCAGGTGCCATTCGTTTGGCTAAAAGTCATATCCTGAAGCAATTGGGCTTTTCCGAAATTATTTATAGTAACCAGAAAAAGCACAAACAATAATAAACGAGTAGATGTTTTTAAAAACATTTTTAACTCCTTGATTTTATTAAACAATTTTTAATTATATTTTTTCACTAATTTAATGTATAAATCTCTAATAAATTATTAAAAAATGATAAATACAATTTTAAATCTAACAATTTTTCACATTAAAAGTTACATTATTTTTAAATAAGTTTAATAATAATTGGACAACTGATGCTAGCAACAAAATTTAAGCCATAAATAGTGTGTAAAAAATTATAATGTGTGTAAAAAATTACACACTTTTTATAATTTTTCTCTATTTTTCTATTAATTTTTTATATTTCTAATCTTTTCTTAATAATTTATGTTTAATATTAGCCAAATATTTTTCCAATTTAGTATTATAAATTTTATTATTTTTAATATTTCATTCTTTCGTATTTTAGATGATAAATCAAAGTATATTATCGCCAGAAAAGTTAAAAGATGATGATTTTGATTCTTCACTCAGACCTTTAAGGTTTAATGAGTTTACCGGACAGAGAAAAATTGTTGAAAATCTTAAAGTTTTCATTGAAGCTGCTAAAAAAAGGGGAGAGTCTTTAGATCATATTTTATTTACTGGTCCCCCGGGACTTGGCAAAACAACTCTGAGTTACATAATAGCCCGTGAAATGGGCACAAATATCAAAATAACTTCAGGTCCTGTTCTCGAAAAACCAGCTGACTTAGCCGGTATGCTTACCAATCTTGAAGAAGGTGATATTTTTTTTATTGACGAAATTCATCGCTTATCCTCTGTGATTGAGGAATATTTATATTCGGCTATGGAGGAATTCCGACTTGATATTATGATTGATTCCGGACCCTCTGCCCGTACTATACAGCTTGCCGTACCAAAATTTACTTTGATTGGAGCAACAACAAGAGCAGGCTTGCTTACTGCCCCCTTACGTTCACGATTTGGTGTTTTTAACCGACTTGATTATTATGACATTAATGATTTAGTTTCTGTCATCAAGCGTTCTGCTAAAATTCTTAACGCACCGATTGATGATGATGGAGCTTACGAACTGGCTTCACGATCGAGGGGTACTCCAAGAATAGCTAATAGATTACTCAGAAGAACGAGGGATTTCGCTGATGTTAAAGGTGATGGGATTATTAACAAGAGAATAGCTGAAATGACACTTTCTGCTCTTGATGTTGATAAATTTGGTCTTGACGATATGGACAAAAGGATTTTACTGACAATTATAGAAAAGTTTAATGGAGGCCCGGTGGGTATAAATACTATTGCAGTAGCGGTTGGTGAAGAAGCAGGTACCATTGAAGAAGTGTATGAACCATTTCTTATACAGCAAGGCTTTTTGAATCGAACACCCAGAGGCAGGACCGCAACTGAAATAACTTATAAACATTTTGGAATCAGTAAATCAAAAGACTTAAACTCCCAACTTTTTGATAGCATCGAAGATGAATGATATTATTAGAATTGAAAATATGTTCAGCCAAATTCCTAATGATTTAACCGATGAAATCTTTCAGGAAATTATATCCAATGAAAACTTTCGTGTTGAGAGAATTATTTCGAAAGGTCAAAGAAGTCCGGATGGATTTTGGTATGATCAAGATCAGTCAGAATGGGTGATTCTCCTCAAAGGGTATGCTGAAATTCAATTCGAAGGTTATACTGAATCAATTAGATTATACCCCGGAGATTACTTAAACATACCAGCTCATAAAAAACATAGAATAGAAAAAACCGATAAAGATAATGTTAGTGTTTGGCTGGCAATATTTTATTAATTTGTTAGCGGAAAGGGAGGGATTCGAACCCTCGGTACCTTGCGGTACACACGCTTTCCAGGCGTGCCAGTTAAGCCACTCCTGCACCTTTCCTAAATTAAAGTTACAAAATTAATCAATTTTTTACTAAACTCTAAATAAAAAGCTTCGCTATGAAACTTTCTTGCATAAAATTTGTTAATAATAATGATGGCAAATTTTTTTTTAAATATTTTGTATTTCTATTGTTCTAGTTTTATTTCAATAACTCTGTTTAT
>CALHRB010000233.1 GCA_938038165.1 Candidatus Kapaibacterium sp.
ATGCTGACAAACCTAAAAGCTTTCTTGAAATAATTTTCCAACTGAAAGATTCAAACACTGGCACCAAAATTGCAACCAAAAAAGATGCCGGGAGACAAAAAAGTTATTTGAATAGTTTAAACGAGGACACTACTAAGAAAGAAAACAGAATAACAAGCGTTAGGGAAAGTAGCGATAAAATCTTTTTATATATTGATTTGATTGACTACGACCAAAGGATTCAAATCAGTGTCTTCAATCTATTAGGAAAAAAAGTTTTAGACGTTTTCGAGGGTTTTCCTTACAAGGACCCTGATTATGCATACGAAATATCTAAATCTAATCTTCCTAATGGCGTTTACCTCTTCATTGTTCTCGGCAAAAACTTTAAACTACGCGAAAAATTCGTTATTTCAAGATAACTTTATATGAAATGAAAAAAACAATACTAATGATGTGCAGTGTTGCACTAATCAATTTTATTTCACTATATTCGCAAATAACCAACGGTGGTTATCCCGAATCATACCTCCTTAGAGATGTTGGAGCAAGACCAATCTCTATGGCTGGAACATACTCAGCAATCTCGAATGAACCATTTGCATTATTCTATAATCCAGCGGGTCTATCTTTTTTATCTCCAAGAGCAACAGTATCGAGCTCTCACTCTCTACTCGAATTTGGAAGAACCCATACAGCTATTGCCTGGGGGCAGTCTTTTGGTAATGTTGGTCTTGGATTTGGTTTAAATCATTTTAATTCAGGTTCATTTACTGGACGTGATGTACGCGGAAATTCAATTGGATTGCTCAGAAATTGGCAATTCGAAATAATATCCGGTTTCTCTTACATAATAAACTCATCATCTTTTGGAGCATCCTTGAAATATCTGTCAAATTCATTGCAGGGATCCAAAGAAAGTGCTGAAGGATATGGTATAGACTTGGGTGCTAAGTTTGACGTTTTTGACCTCTTCTCTTTTGGTTTAAGCATTCAGAATGCATCAGGTGCTTTATTCTGGAATACAAAAAGCAAAGAGAAAGCTACACTGCCTTATACTATCAGAAGCGGTATTGCAATGGAGTTCGGACTAAATGAAGAATCATTTGTTGAGCAATATACACAAAACGGCCAAGTTCAAAAGGTTAGAATTCCTCCATCAAGATATTTTCTTTTAGCTGTTGAAGGTAAATTGACACAATTCGAGATTGGTCCTACCATTACAATTGGATTTGAGGCTGTCCCTTATGAAATTATTGCTTTTAGAGGAGGAGTATCACTTCTTGGTGATGATTTAGGGGTATACAAAGCTTTTCCGATGACACATTGGGGGGCTGGTTTATCTATAAGACCATTACCAGAAGATACCCCTTATTCAATTTTTATTGACTACTCATTTTATAATGATTTAATTGCTTCCAGCAAAATTGGTCATAATATTTCAATTTCGTTTCTATTCTGATTTTTCTATCAATGCTATCGTTCAAACTTATTCCTCATACTGCCGATGTCATTTTAAAGGTTGAAGCAACTACTATCGAAGAACTATTTCAAGCATCTGTTTTTGGTTTGATTTCTGTTTTAAAACCTGAAAATATAGTCATTAATAATAAATCGGTAGAAGCTCATAAATTCACGGAATCCAATAATGTCAACCTTCTTTTGGTTGATTTTTTATCGGAAATATTAACACTAATGCATATTAAAAAATGCCTGGTGAGTGACATAATAATAAACAATTTGACTGAAACCTCGGTTGATTATAAAATCTATCTTCAGTATGTAGAAAGATTCGAAAAAGACGTCAAGGCAATTAGCTATCACAATGTTCAGATTAAATTAAATGATCAGGATTATTATGAAGCTGAGATAATATTTGACATTTGATTTTGAAATATCAGATCTCATTAATTTTAATTAATTCTAATTTTCCCGACTTGTTGCTCTGAAATACAAATTCTTTTTTTAATTTATTATATTTCCATATTTCGATTGTTTGATTGTTTTGACCTAAGGTTCTTTCTGAAGAATCAGGAAATCCATACAAAATATATATCTTCCCTCTTTCGGTTTTTGCACCGTCCTTTTCACTTGTTGATTGAAAATTGAAAAAAGCATAATCAACTCTAAGAAAATATTCTGTCATTGCTTCATTAAAAAGAGTATTAGGGGTAGGATCCCTTTTTTTCCAATAGTCTAAAATTTTTTTGAAAACTTTTGATGAAGAGCCACTTTTAATTTCTTTATATTCATCATCAGTCAAAATGTAATACATCATCTCAGCAGCATATTCGGGATTTTTTAAAGATAATGGCATATTTTCCCATTCAATTGAAAATTCAAACCGAAGAGTGTCTTTGGACGATCCTCTCCAGATTTTTAAAAGATACTTACCCGGAATTAGTTTATCAGCACCCAAAACAACTTCGAGAGTTCCGATTTTTAATTTTTCATTTTGCTTGATTCCCTTGGGTAAATCAATCTGTGATAGAATCAAATTATCATTATTGTCAATACTAAACTCAAGATATTTGTTGTTGTTAGGAGTTACAACACCATTAAAAGTCAATTTCGATTCCCAGGTGATTTTATTATCTTTTAATTCTTTATTTTCAATAGAGATATAATATTTTTCAAATTCATCGAAATAAGAAACAAGAGCAAAAATATGACAGTCTTCAGAACCAAAACCAATATTTTTGTTCATTATATATAGTTGAAATTCTCTAATAGTTTCATTATTATATCTGTATGCAAAAATTGGCTCACTTATGCTGGGCGTTATATTAATGTCGGTCTTTTTTAAAATAGGAATCTTAATCCTTCGAGGCTTTGTTTTTTCTTGATTTGATAATTCAACATCAATTGAATAGTCATCTTTGGCAATGACAGAGCTGATTAATCCAAAATTATAACTTCTCTTATTCCTTGTTTCTTCGTAGCTGGTAACCACAACTTCCTTTTCCCAGGTATCTCTTTTTCTTATTATTCCTTGAGAATCTTTATACTCTACAAAAATAATAGGATACGATACAAAGGATTCAGTAACTTTTTTATTTTCATCGCCAAAATTACTTAATGTTGATTTTGTAAATGGAATGATACTGTTTGAAAATCGGAAAATAGTAACAACAAGTTGGGAATCGGGAGAAGTCTCAGGGAAAGAATAGGTCTCAGCGTAAAAATGTTCCCCATAGTCATAATAAAAGCTCCTATCTTTGTCAGCCTGTGCAGATAAAGAAGAACAAATAACAAGAAATAGTAAAGCATTAATAATGATTTTGATTTTCATACATTTTTTAGTTAATTGAAGTTAATATTTCGATTTATACTTTCAAAGATTGTAAATAATAAAAATAATTCGCA
>CALHRB010000234.1 GCA_938038165.1 Candidatus Kapaibacterium sp.
CTTCCGGCTGGTACAACTACTTCGACTATATCACCTTTGGTTTTTCCCAGGAGAGCTTTTCCGATAGGGGAGGTTACTGATATTTTTTTCTTTTCGAAATCTGCTTCTTCGGGACTAACGAGAGTATATTCAAAATGTTTATTTGTTTTAACATTCTTTACTTTAACTTTGGATAGTATATAAATTTTATCAGATGGTAATTCTTCGGGTTTAATAATTTGAGCCTTCGAGAGCATTCCTTCTAATTTGGAAATCTTTATCTCAAGCAGTTCTTGTTCGTGTTTAGCTGCTTCATATTCAGCATTTTCAGATAAATCACCATGAGACCTTGCATCAGCGATTTTCTGTGCAATTTCTCTTCTTGCCCGGAATTTTAAATCTCGGATTTCTTCTTCAATTTCTCTTGCTCTGTCAATTGTTAAATATACCGTATCACTCATTAAAACCTCTGTAATGAAAAAAAATGTTGAATTGTTAAAATAAAATTAACAATTCAACAAAATTATTTACGAATAATTTTTAAGAATATTTTATTTTTTATTCTAAATTGTTCAATAAGTGACCAAGTTTATTTTTTTTTGTCTTTAAATAGTTTTTATTAATGTCGTTAGGTTCAATTTCGATTGGCAAAAGTGAAGAGACTTCTAATCCATAACTCTCGAGCCCAACACGTTTTTTAGGATTATTTGTGATAAGTTTCATTTTTCTGACCCCAAGAACTGATAATATTTGGGCACCAATGCCGTAATCTCTCGGATCTGGTTTGAAACCGAGTTCAATATTTGCTTCGACTGTATCGAGTCCCTGTTCCTGTAATGAATAAGCTTTAACTTTATTTACAAGACCAATACCCCGTCCTTCCTGCTTCATATACAGAAGAACACCTCTTCCTTCTTTCTCAATCATTCTAAGAGCAGCATGAAGTTGAGAACCACAATCGCATCTTAAAGAGCCAAAAACATCACCAGTTAAGCACTCTGAATGGACTCTTACAGGAATTATTTCATCTTTTTCCCATTTACCCTTTACAAGTGCAACATGCTCTTCTAAATTGATTGTATTTTGGAATACTTTAATTTGAAAATCGCCGTATTTGGTTGGAATATGAGCCGATGCTACTTCTTTAACAAGAATTTCGGAGCGTAATCGATAGGAAATTAAATCTTTAACGGTAATGATTTTAAGGTTGAACTTTTGTCCAAACTTAATTAGATCATCACGGCGTGCCATTGAGCCATCATCTTTGATAATTTCGCAAAGAACACCTGAAGGTTTTAAACCTGCCAATCGGTTTAGGTCAACAGCGGCTTCGGTGTGTCCGGCTCTTCGCAAAACACCTTCTTTGGCAGCTATCAATGGAAAAATGTGCCCGGGTCTGCCTAAATCGTTTGGCTTTGTATCCTTATCAACAATAGCCCTAACGGTTTTTGCTCTGTCAAATGAAGAGATTCCAGTGGTTGTGCCATAAAGATAATCTACGGATACGGTAAATTTTGTGTTGTGAAGTCCGGAATTATTATTTACCATTACGTCAAGATTTAGTTCTTTGGCTCTTTCTTCAGTTATTGCAATGCAAATTAAACCCTTCCCATGCGTTGACATAAAATTAATAATTTCATGAGTGCAAAGTTCGGAGGAAGCGATCAGGTCACCTTCATTTTCACGATCTTCATCATCCATAACTATAATCATTTTGCCGCAGGCAAGATCTTCGAGTGCTTCATCAATAGTATTCATATTAATCACAAAATACTTTTACTGCTTTTTAGCTGCTATTGCTGTTTTTTCGAATTGAACTTTCACATTATCTGCTATTTGAATTGTAAAAATATTACCATCTATATCGGTAATAAGACCGTGCATGCCGGAAGCAGTAATAACTTTATCTCCTTTTCTTAAACTATCCAGCATTTTTTGATGTTCTTTTTGTCGTTTTTGCTGGGGTCTGATCATAAGAAAATACATAATCAGAATGATAGCTCCGAACATAATTAATGTGAAAATCATGGAATTACCCGGTGCTCCTTCAGTAGCCGCTTGCGCGAAAAATGTTCCGAAAAGTTGTAAATTAAAAATACTCATTATTACCCTTATTATTAGTCAATAAAATTATTTATTTTTTTCAAAATATCATTTTTCCAAAGACGATAGCTACCATCAAGTATTTTTTCACGAGCAGTTTTAACAATCCAGTGGTAAAATGCTAAATTTTGATGTGTAGCTATTTGTAAAGCTAATATTTCTTTCGATAAAAACAAGTGTCTGAGATAGCCTAAACTGAAATACTGACTTACTTCAGACTCAAGCTCTTCATCAATAGGTTCTTTTGAAAATTTATATTTGGCATTTCTGATATTAAGTTTACCTCTGGAGGTGAAAAGTTGTCCATTACGTGCATTTCTTGTGGGAAGAACACAATCGAACATGTCAATTCCTAAATCAATTGCTTCAAGAATATTTTCAGGAGTACCAACTCCCATAAGATATCTGGGTTTATCGGTTGGTAACTGATTTGTTGAAATATCAACTAATTCATACATAATCTCGGCAGGTTCGCCAACGGATAAACCACCTATCGCATAAGCATCAAAATCAAGATTAATTATTTTTGAAATATATTCAGACCTTAACTCAGGATACATACCACCTTGGCAAATAGCAAAAATATACTGTTTTTTGTAATTATTATGTGTTGATCTGAAGTAATTAATTGATCTTTCCGCCCAATGATATGACAAATCGGCAGCATTTTGGGCTGCTCGAAAATCAGAAGGATAATCAAGGCACTCATCAAGAATCATTATAAAATCAGAGCCAATTATCTTCTGGATATCAATGACTTTTTCCGGTGTAAGAAAGTGATCAGATCCATCTATGTGTGATTTGAAATGGACTCCGTCGTTATTTAATTTTCTAAGTTCTTTTAAGGAATAGATCTGATAACCGCCACTGTCTGTTAAAATTCCACCATCCCAGCTCATGAAATTATGTAGCCCGCCAAATTCTCTCAAAACATCTAATCCTGGTCTTAGGTATAGATGATATGCATTTGACAGAATTACCTCAAAACCAATTTTTTTAATTGCTTTATGGTCTATTGCTTTAATGGCGCCTTGTGTTCCAACTGGCATAAAAAAGGGTGTTTGAATCTGGATATTATCAATGTTGATTTTACCTGCCCTTGCCTTGGATTCACATTGTGTAGCTGATATTATAAAAAAGTTTGTCAATTTTCCTTAAGATTCCAAGCTTTTAAAAATCATAGATAAATAATCTAATAAATTGCTTGCTGACAAGTAATTGAGTCCAATTTTTTTTGCGGCTATGTCACCTGCCCGGGAATGTATGAAGGAACCCAAAGCTGCACATTCAAGGGTATTAATACCCTGTGCCAGTAAGCCTCCTATGATGCCACTCAATACATCACCACTTCCAGCTGATGCCATACCAGGATTACCGAAAGTATTCCAAAAAAATTTTTGCCCGTCGGTTGTTATGCTTGGAACCCATTTTAGATGAATTATGCAATTCAGTTTTTTTGACCAATTATTTAATAAATCATAATAATTGGTATATTCTTCTGTGGATGATAATTTAAGTTCCGGATCATTCTGAAAATTTCCAATAATTCGTTTTAACTCGCCTGTATGTGGAGTCAGGATAATATTCTTAGAAAGCTCTAAATCAGGTTTAACAGCCCTTAATCCATCAGCATCAAGAATGATTTTTTTGTTTTTTGAAAAATGATTGATTAATTCAACAACAAATTCAATGGTTTGCAGATTATTAGATAACCCGGGACCAATTACAATACTATCAGCTTTCTCGATAAAATCTTCAATTTTATTTTTTGATTTCATCGAAATTGTTCCATCAGAATTCGAATCAAGTTCAACTTGTATTATTTCTGGCAGAAGATTTGGATGAAAAGAAG
>CALHRB010000235.1 GCA_938038165.1 Candidatus Kapaibacterium sp.
TGGGGCTATCATAATCGTTATGATTATCAATGGTTTGCTCATCGCATCTTTTGTTGTCCCAACAGGTTCAATGGAAAATACTGTTATGACGGGTGATTTTCTATTTGTTAATAAATTCATTTATGGACCTTCAACACCTCAAGTGGTTCCTTTTATTAATCTCCCGCTGCCATTCTATAAATTCCCCGGAATCAAAAAGCCCGAAGTTGGTGATGTAATAGTATTTATTTATCCCGGCGACAGGGATGAAGTAAAATCCAAGGAATTTCAATACTACCTAAAACGTTGTGTAGCCAAGGCTGGTGATACTCTTGAAATTATTAACAAAAAGGTTTATGTGAATGGCAAAGAATTTCCATTGCCAGAATCTGGACAGGTGGATTATTCAGAGCCAATCTCACCCTACAATAAATGGGAAACTTTTCCTCCGGGCAAAGGTTTCACTAGAGATAATTATGGTCCATTAAGAATTCCAAAAAAGGATGATATTATTGAACTTGATCAAAAAAATTGGAGGGAGTGGGAATATTTCATCAAAAAAGAAGGTCATGATATCACTTTTGATGGGGTAAGTATTCTTATTGACGGTGTTCCTGCTAAAAACTATAAAGTTAAAAGAGACTACTGCTTCGGAATGGGTGATAACAGAGATCACAGTTCAGACAGTCGCTATTGGGGTTTTATTCCATATGATAACGTTGTAGGAACTCCAATTATGGTATATTGGTCCTGGGACACTAATCTGCCCCTTAGCCAAATAGGAAAAAAAATCAGTTCAATAAGGTGGAACAGGATTGCTAAATTTATTCATTAGCAATGCTTGGGATTTATTTACATATTCCTTTTTGCATCAAGAAGTGTTTCTATTGCGACTTTTATTCCTTAGAAAGTCAATCAGTTTCCAATCTTTCCAAAATAAAATCGGAACTGAATGTTCCACTTGACGAGGATATGCTAAATCTTTTTTTGTCCGCACTTCATAATGAAATAAAAATCAGGACAATCTATAACCCAGATAAAATCAAGGTTGATACAATATTTTTGGGAGGTGGAACTCCTTCTCTTCTCTCTATAAATCAAATCAGATCATTATTTCTTAGTTTAAAAGAGTTTTTCAATTTTAATGAAAACTGCGAAATTACTATTGAATGTAATCCGGGAACCCTAACTCCAAACAAACTTGAAGTTTATAAAGAACTAAACATTAACAGACTCAGTTTAGGCGTTCAATCATTTATACCCGAAGAATTACATTTTTTGCAAAGAATACATACCTCTAAAGATGTATTGCAATCTTTTAAACTTGCCAGAGATTTTGGATTTGACAATATTAGCTTTGATTTTATTTTTTCTATACCCGGGCAAACAAAAGATAACTTAATTTACACACTTACTAAAGCATGTGAACTAATGCCCGATCATATTTCTGCTTATAGCCTGATATTCGAGAGAGGAACACCACTCTACAACGAAATGAAAAAGGGGAAAATTAAACCGGTTAATGAAGATATTGATTCTGAATATTATGAAACGGTAATTGATTTTCTTGCGAAAATGGGATATGATCAATATGAGGTTTCTAATTTTGCAAGAAATGGAAAGAAGTGCAAACATAACCTGAAATATTGGCACAACGAGGAATATCTCGCTTTTGGTCCATCAGCACACGGTTTTTACCAAAACATTAGATATAAAAATAAAAGAAGTCTAAAGTCATACATCAATTTGCTAAAATCTAACAAACTTCCGACTGATACCGAAGAATATCAGACCGAAAAATTAAAAATAACCGACTCTATTTTTCTTGGATTACGATCCGATGGTATTGATTTAAAAAAAATATTCAGTTTCCACAACTTAGACTTAAAACAGCTAATAAAAGATGAGTTAGAATTTTATCAACAAAACGACCTTATTAAAATTAATGAAGATAAAATTTCCCTAACTAAGAATGGCTATAAGATCTGTGATAGTATTACTTTGGAAATAATCTCGAAAGTTGAGAGATTTTTTTTTAAATGATATCATTCAAAAAAAACTAATTAAGCATGTTTGGCTCGGGTTCAACATGAGTATGAACTTCACATCTTTCAATTTGTGATTTTATTTTAGCTTCAACCAATTCGGAAACCTCATGAGCTTCAAAAATGGACAATTTAGGATCTACGTGAATATTGAGTTCGATGAAAATGTATGGTCCCGAAGTCCTAACCTTGATATCATGAAAAAAAGTAACTTCTTTAATGTTTTCGACTATACCTTTTACCTGTAATTCAATAAATGAAGGGGATTTATCTAATAAAGCATCAATTGATCTTCGACCCAGGTTTAATGAAATCCATAAAACTATTAAAGCAACAATAAGAGCAGCAATGGAATCTGCAGAATTAAAATTAAGTAAAGCACCGATCAAGCCAGCAAGAACAACAAGAGAACTAAAAATATCTGTGGAAAAATGCAGTGCATCGGCTTCGAGTGCTTGACTATTGTATTTTTTTGCTATCCTTTTTAAATGTGATGCTCTTGTATAATCAACAAAGATTGATACGATCACCACAGCAAAGCTCCACACATTTACATCAATATCGGAGTGACCGCTAATGATTCTGGTAAGACCTTCGTAAATAATCCAGGCACAAGTTATGAGTAATAAGATTGTTTGTAGTAAGGCTGACAAATTTTCGACCTTGCCATGTCCGTAATTATGACTACTATCAGCTGGTTTTGATGAAAGTCTCACAGCTAACAGAGTAATCATTGCTGCAATAAAATCCAAACAGGAGTGTAAAGCCTCTGATAAGATGCCTAAACTACCCG
>CALHRB010000236.1 GCA_938038165.1 Candidatus Kapaibacterium sp.
TTTCTTATTAAGATTTCAGCTTTCCATGTTGAAGATTTTGTACTAATATATAATTTCCCATCATCAAATTTTTTTACTTTAGCCTTTGAAGAAATTACATCACCAACAACTTCCACCCAATGTAAAGGTATAGACGATTCTGCCAGTCTATCAGTAAGATTTCTGCTTTCGACAAATTCTAAAAAAACCTTCCCTATCGGTTTGGGCTTTCTATCTTGACTATTCATAACAAATCACCCCATCCACAATATGTATGAACTTTATATTATCTGTGCTAAACACTTCCCTGACCTGATTTGGATTAGTAGTTGTAATAAAAATTTGTGATGAATTCTTACGAAGTAACTCGATAACCATTCCTATCCTGTAGGAGTCAATTTCAGAAAAGATATCATCCAGAAGAAATACAGGAGTGTCATTTCTTTTATTTTTTAGATATTGAAATTCAGCAAATTTAAGACTTATCAGTAAAGTCTTATGTTGCCCCTGTGAAGCAAATTCACGAGCAATATTATTATTCAGTTTAATCAAAAATTCATCTTTTTGAGGACCGAACAAAGTGCTTCCTCTTTTGATTTCATCATATTTCAATCTATCATATGTCTGTTCCAAAATATCCTTTATTGCATCCAGGCTTTGTTCGTAAAATATTTCTTCTGAATTAATATCTTTCAATTCCCTGTTTTTAAGGATAATATTAGGAATATATTCAAGAGTAACTGATTCGTTGTTATTCGCAACCCGAGAATAAAAATCCGAAAAGTAGGGTTGAATCTCTTTAACAAAATTCATTCGTCTAAAAATCAATTCAGATGAATGATTCACAAATTGCTTTGTCCATTCATCAAGCAGATCTTCATCATAATAGTTCTTCGAATTGTAAGAATTATTCAATTTATTATTGAGTAATATACTATTTCTCTGCTTTAAGGCTTTCTTAAATTTTAGAAATTCATCAAGATAAACCTTGTTTGACTGGGATAAAACCCTATCTACAAAATCACGTCTGCTTTGTGGTGAACCTGAAGTAATAATGCGATAGTCAGGTGTTAAAATAATTAATGGAATTGTTCCGATTAATTCCTTAGGAGTTATATTATCGCCGTATGAATTGGAAATAGTTTTTCCCAAATTAAGTTCATATTTAACTTTAGAATAATACTTCATATCCAATTCATTTGTTGATTTTATGTTTACTTCATAAAATTCAGCACCTTTTGATATGATGTTTGAATCACTGCAGGAAATAAAACTTTTAGATAAGCTACCTATGGAGATTGATTCAAGGATAGAGGTTTTCCCAGCCCCATTTTTACCGTAAATTACATTAACATTGCTGTTAAAGTCAATTTCGGTTAATACATGGTTTCTAACATTTCGCATCAAAATGTTATCAACTATCATATCGTTATGCTGCAAACAAATCTACTAAAATTTTAGTAGTTCAATAAATATTTTTGATCATTAATTTAATCTAACCGGCATAATCAGCATCACTAAATCATCGCTATCTTCTGAAGCTCTTATTATTGCAGGTCTATTCTGCTCTGTAAATGATATTGCTACTTCGTCATTTTCTTCATCAATGTTATGTAAAGCATCATCCAAGTATTTGAAATTGAACCCAATCAAATATTTATCTTGATTATAATCGCAAGATATTTTTTCGATAGCTTTTGAGCCGCTGTCCTCATCTTCACCAGTTATAGAAATTTGATTATTTTCCAATTCGAGTTTTATCTGGTTCGAAATATTACTTGTAAATATAGAAACTCTGCGAATTGAAGATAGAAAATCTGACTTGTTCACTTTAACGGTCATCTTGTATTCATTTGGTATAACTGCCTCATAGGGAGGAAACTTTTCATCTATGACACGGGTAATCAAAATTGTCTCTCCAAAATCAAATCTCGCATGAGTTATCTTCTTTTGGTTTTCAATAAAAGACATATATAAGTCATTGTCAACTTTTCTCAGCAAATCTATCGTTCTTGAGGGTAATATAACATTTAGTTCAATTGGATATTTTGGTTTATCGGATTTACAAACCGCTTTAACTAATCGAAAACTATCAGTTGAAACAGCATTGACATAAGTTTCTCGAAATTGAAATAAAACACCAGTCATTGCAGGTCTGAATTCATCAGTAGAAACTGCAAAATAAGTTTTATCAGCAAGTCTTATGATTTCATCTTTAGAAAAGAAAGCACTTTTCGAACCTGCATTCTTTTCATTATTAGAATCAGTATCTATATTTGGTTTTTCAGATTGGAATAGCTCTGGCAAATCTAAATATTCTCCGGGATTCAAACCTTTCATTCCATATTGTCCAAAAGAAGTAATAATATTTATTTCAAAATTTTCCTCATTAGAATGAAACTCAAAAGTGCCTTTATTTTCCAAAGCTCTTACAATATCATTTAATCTTTTGCCTGGAACAAGCACATTCCCGTCTTCCATCCCATCTACATTCATCATAGACATAATCGTTATATCCTGATCAGTAGCTATTACCCTTAAACGATTTCCTGTAAGAGAAAAATTTAAATGCTCAAGAATCGGAATTGTGGATTTCCTTGGCATTGCTGGTAAAGTCTTCTGTAATATTTTATTAAAGTCACTTAAATTTGCTGAAAACTTCATAATTATCTCATTTAGTAGTAGTTAAAACTAAACTTATTTTCATATTTTTGGAATACCAAATTACAAAAAATGATTTCTTGTAACAACAATGTGGAAAATTATTTATGCTTACTAAATATGGGACTGATAACATTATCATAATGTTGGCGACTGGATTTATTCTTATTACACTTTCTGCATTTTTAATAAAAGGATGGATTTCAATTTT
>CALHRB010000237.1 GCA_938038165.1 Candidatus Kapaibacterium sp.
CATCAAAAAATTATCGAAGAGACTCCCTCGATTGTCTTAACACCTGAATTGAGAAAGCAAATGGGAGAAACCGCCGTCAAAGTTATCAAGGCAGCTAATTATAATAATCTTGGCACAGTGGAATTCCTTCTCGACAAAAACAAAAATTTCTATTTTTTAGAAGTTAACACCAGAATTCAGGTTGAGCATCCAATTACTGAGACTACAACAGGAGTTGACCTTGTGAAGTTACAGATCAAAATAGCCGCAGGCGAAGAATTGCCATTCAAACAAAACGAATTAAATCAAAACGGTCACTCAATAGAGTGCAGAATTTATGCCGAAGACGCTGACAATAATTTTATGCCATCTGCTGGAAAGATATTATTTTTCAAAGAACCAGTTGGTCCCGGTATAAGGTATGACAGTGGTGTCTATCAGGGATTTGAGGTTCCGATATTCTACGACCCTATTCTTGCAAAATTAATTGTCTGGGGCAAAAATCGTGAAGAGGCAAGGAAAAGAATGATTTTAGCTCTTAAAGACAATGTTATACTTGGAGTTCAAACTTCTATTCGTTTTATGCTCGATGTTCTCGAACATCCTGAATTTATTGCAGGAAATACGTTTACTAACTTTATTGATAATAATATGAAAGACAGAGTTAAATTCACTGACGACAATCCTAATATGTTCCTTGCTACAGCTGCTTTTGCAGATTACAATAATAAGCCACAACAAATTGCTAAAACATCAAGCGAAATGCTCACTCCATGGTTAACTATCGGCAAATGGGAAATTGCAAATTCATTCGAGGGGTTACTATGATTCTCATTCATAATGGAATAAAAAAAACAGTTGAAATCGAAAAAAACATTAATGATTATACTTTAACAATTGATAACCAGAAAATCAATGTCTCCATTACCAAATTTTCGGATAACTGTATTTTAATTGATCACCTTAACGAGACAAAAAAGTATTTTTTTGCAAAGAGCGGTAAATATATTTACGTAAATTCAGACGGATTCTCAACAAAGCTTGAAATAGTTGATGAGGATGAAGAAAAACAATATGACTTTGAAAATATTACAGGCAATAAGGATATAATTAAGGCTCCGATGCCCGGTAGCATTGTGAAAGTTATTGTTGAATCTGGTCAGAAAGTAAAAGAAGGAGAACCTTTGATCATTGTTGAAGCTATGAAAATGGAAACAACTTTATATTCTTCAATCGATGGCATTGTAAAGGAATTAAATACACAAGCCGGGGAGCAAGTTGATTCTGACAAAGTACTTTTAATTATAGAGAGAGAATAAATTTAACAACATTACGAAAAACATTTGAAATCAAAAATAATTATATTATTTTTGTAATCTTTATTATTAATAATTTATTAGGGAAAATGGCGCACCATAAATCAGCACTTAAAAGAATAAGGCAGTCGAACAAAAAAAGGCTCTATAACAGATTAAACAAGAAGAACCTGAAATTTGCCATCAGGGCAGTTAAAGAATCAAAAAGCTATGATGAAGCAATCGAGAAGTTCAACAAAGCAGTAAGTCTTCTCGATAGAATTGCCGCAAAAGGTATTATCCACAAAAATAATGCTGCAAATAAAAAATCCTCACTGAGCAAGTTAGTTAAAAAATTAGCCGTAAATAATTAACAGATGCACCCGTAGCTCAACTGGATAGAGCATCTGACTACGGATCAGAAGGTTAGGGGTTCGAATCCCTTCGGGTGTGCTCTTCATATATATTTTTCAACAACTTACAGTTACAATGTTTTTTTTGGAAAAAAATGTAAGTTAATTTATTTTTTTATTTGTTCAATAAATATTATTTTTGTTGTTCCAATTTTTTGAAAATATCAAATTCTTTTTGAGGTAAGATGAATTATACAGGACCAAAAGTTAAAATTTCGAGAAAACTCGGATTAGAGCTTACAGTTAAGTCAAGAAAATATACTGAAAAAAAGCCATACCCACCCGGTCAACACGGGCAGATGAAAAAAAGATCCAAGCAATCTGATTATGGAAGACAATTGCTTGAAAAACAGAGGTTAAGATTACAGTTTAACCTTTCTGAAAAACAAATGAGAAATTATTACAAAAAAGCTACCAGATTAACCGGTAATACGGGTGATTTATTAATCCAACTTATCGAACAAAGACTTGACTCCATTCTTACAAGAGCCGGTCTTGCACCTTCTATTTATGCTGCAAGACAATACATTTCTCACGGTCATATTTTGGTAAATGGACACAGAGTTAATGTTGCATCATATAGTGTCAAAGTTAACGATATTATTTCAGTAAAAGAAAAAAGCAGGAAATTAGATTGCTTCAAAGATGCAATTCGCTCCTCAGCCCCACCGGCTTATATTGAATTATCCAAAGCTGATTTCTCTGCAAAATTTTTATATGTTCCGCCAAGAGAGGAAATTCCTGCTATATGCGAGGTTCCACTCGTTGTTGAATATTATTCAAGATGATTTATGTTAAAACTAAAATTCAAAACCTTTCGGTCTTTCTGAAAGGTTTTTTTTATTCTTAATTAAAGATGGACAGGCGCAAAGCATTAAATATCATTCTTTTTTCAGCTCCACTTTTTTTTGGATTTGGCAAATATTCCCCTGCCCAAAATAAAAAATTTGAAACAAATCAAAACTCTATTGACATTTTCAACAATTTGATGGATCGATATTTCAATAATCCTTCCAAAAATTATTCCTCAATCAACAAATTGATTATTGACTTCTCAAAAGAGTTTATTGATTATCCCTATAAAGCAGGTACCCTGGAAGGACTGGGAGATGAAATATGTAGATTCGATCTAACGGGTTTTGATTGTGTTACGTTAGTGGAATCAACACTTTGTTTGTCAAGAATTTTGATGAAAGGACTCAGAACAATCGAAGATTTCGCTGATGAATTGATTTACACCAGATATCGAAATGGTATTTTGGATGGCTATCTGTCACGATTACACTATACATCAGACTGGGCTTATGATAATATAAAAAAAAATGTGGTCGAAGACCTGACTAAAGATCTTGGAGGTATAAAATTTCCTGTGAAAGTAAATTTTATGTCTTCTAATCCTAATTTATATAAGGCTTTGCAAAATAATAAAGATGGCATTGAAAAAATCAAAAAGATTGAAGTTGAAATTAATGCCCGTAACTATTATTTCGTTCCGAATGAAAAAGTAAAAGAAGTTGAACCCTTCCTCCGTGATGCAGATATTATTTGTATCGCAACAAATAAAAAAGGATTAGACTATTCGCATTTAGGTTTGACAATGATAGATGAGACAAAAAACAAGAGAAAAGCCAGATTGATTCATGCTTCCTCGAAGCAAAAAAAAGTTATAGTTGATAAATCAATAAGTGATTATCTTGCTGAATCATCAAATTCTATTGGAATTACCATACTGAGACCAATGGAGGTTTAAATTTAATACTAAAATCATATATCTAACGGTCTTTATAAATTTGCTTAACTAACATTTGAGAATTCAAAATTTGTAGATGGAAAATTATCGTAATTTTTGCATAATTGCACACATAGACCATGGAAAGTCAACACTTGCAGACAGATTGCTCGAAGTGACAGGAAGGGTTTCGAAAAGGGAAATGATAACTAATCAGATTCTTGACGATAACCCACTGGAACAGGAACGAGGTATTACAATAAAATTGCATGCAATCCAGATGGAATATACTGCAAAAGATGGCAATAATTACATTCTGAATTTGATTGATACCCCGGGACACGTAGATTTTTCTTACGAAGTCTCGCGCTCCCTTGCGGCTTGCGAAGGGGCTTTACTAATCGTTGATGCCACTCAGGGCGTTGAAGCCCAAACAATAAGCAATCTCTATTTAGCAATAGATTCCAATATTGAAATCATCCCTGTCATAAACAAAATTGACCTCCCTAGTGCAGAAACAACAATTGAAAATGTTACTCAGCAATTAATTGATCTTCTTGGTTGTAAACGAGAAGAAATTATCTATACTTCCGCTAAACAGGGCATAGGAATTGAAGAAATACTCGAAGCAATTGTTCATCGAATTCCTTCCCCAAAAGGTGATCCAGATGCACCACTTAGGGCTTTAATCTATGACTCAATCTTTGACTCATACAGAGGTGTCATTGTCAACATTAGAGTTTTCGATGGCACTGTCAAAGAAAAAGATAAAATTTTTCTGATGGCAACTGAGCAAATCTATGAAGTAGAAGAAGTTGGCGTATTATATATGAAGAGATTCAGAACGAGTGAACTCTCAGCCGGCAATGTTGGTTATTTAATCGCTGGCATTCGAAATCTCAAAGATACAAAAGTCGGGGATACAATAACACATTTTCATAACCCCTGCAACAATCCAATTGCAGGATTTAAGGTAGTTAAACCAATGGTTTTCAGTGGCATTTATCCAGCAAGTGCTGATGATTTTGAGTCACTCAGAGACTCCTTAGCCAAATTAGTTCTTAACGATGCAGCCATTACTTACGAACCTGAAACTTCTTCTGCCCTCGGATTCGGTTTCCGTTGCGGTTTTCTTGGCTTACTTCACATGGAAATTGTTCAGGAGAGATTAGAGCGGGAATTCAATCAGAATATTGTTACTACAGTTCCCAACGTTCGTTATAATGTTATAAAAACTAATGGTGAGGAATTTTTCATTGAAAATCCAGCTCAATTACCTCCGATTGTTCAGGTTAAAGAAATTCAGGAACCTTTTATTAAGGCTCAGATTATTACTCCAAATGAGTATGTTGGTGCTATAATGAAATTATGCCTCGATAGACGTGGCTCCATAAAAAACACAACATACCTTTCTGCTGATAGAGTTGATTTGCACTTTGAGCTTCCTTTGGCTGAGGTAATTTTCGATTTCTATGATAAACTAAAATCAGTTTCTCGAGGTTATGCTTCTCTTGACTATGAATTTTTAGAATATCGAACTGAAGATTTGGTAAAATTAGATATCCTCTTAAACGGCGAACCCGTTGACGCCCTTTCAACAATTGTACATAGAGCAAAATCTTTTTACTGGGGACAAAGATTATGTTCAAAACTAAAAGAATTAATACCCAGACAGATGTTCGAAGTTACAATTCAAGCTGCTATTGGTTCGAGAGTTATTTCCAGAGCCAATGTTCAAGCTTTGAGAAAAAACGTTTTATCAAAGTGCTATGGAGGAGATATTACTCGTAAACGCAAACTCCTCGAAAAACAAAAAGAAGGAAAAAAAAGAATGAAGCAAGTGGGTCGTGTTGAAATACCACAGGAAGCCTTCCTTGCTGTTTTAAGTATTGAAGATTAATTTTCAAGGTAAAAATGAATATTTTTGGAAAAAAAAGAAAAGTACAAAAAAATTACGAACTAATTAAAGTTCCTGAAAATGCCAACTTTCTTAAAAAAGCCTGGATATGGTATCAAAACCGAAGGATAAAACAAAAAATCAACAAACAAAAGCCCCAGACCTTTGCTGAGACTATTTGGTCCTGGACAAAAACTC
>CALHRB010000238.1 GCA_938038165.1 Candidatus Kapaibacterium sp.
TGGATAAGGAAAAAGCCTTAAGAGACACCGTAGGTAACTTAATCAGGGATACAGCATATTTCGGTCTTCTTCAGCCTGTATCGAAGGAATTGCCTTTTCTGCCTTATTTAATATCAGCATCAATCAAGGATAGTTCAATCAATATTTCTCCTACAACAGATTTTGAATTTGTTTTTAACTTACCATTAAAAAAACAAATAAATCATAATACATTCAAACTTAAAAACATTATCGATAGTTCAGCAGAAAAAATCAGTATTTCATTCAAGACTGATAATATAATACTCGTCAAACCCTTAAGAAAATTATTAAGCGATGTCTGGTATGAATTATCAATTCGAACAGATTCGATTTTTAGTTTCGAAAATATTAAAATGTCTGACACAGCTTTTTCTTATAAATTTAAAACTGCTGACATTCGGAACTATTCAGGTATAAGTGGAAGTTTAAAAACTAACGACAAGTGCAATGGAAATTTTTATGTAATTATCAAAAATCTAATTGACAAAAGTTTATATCGAACTAAAACCAATGATAAATTGGAATGGACTTTCGATGAATTACCGCCTGGTGAATATGAATTCGAGGTTTATTGCGATGAAGACGGTAATAATAAATATTCTTTTGGAAATGCAAAAGATTTCAGATTTTCAGAGAAATTTTATTTACCTAAGGATAAAGTTGTTTTAAAGCCCAGATGGAAAGTAGAAAATTATCAACTGGAAATAAAGGAATGACAGAATTATTAGACTTAATATTAAACTCAATTGACACAATTCTGAAGTTTTATAATCAGAATTTTCAGTTAGTCAAAAAAAAATTTTCGGAAAAGTCAGTTCATGATTTGAGGGTTACCATTAGGAGATTTTTAGCAATAATAAACGTTTTGAACAAAGAAATATCCGATTTTGGTTATTTATACATTCTCAGAAAAAGATTAAAAAAAGAACTAAAGTTATATAATCCTTTAAGAGACAATCAGGTTCAAATGATAAAGATTGAAAGACTATCTCAATCATTTCCTATTATGACAAATTATTTTGAATTTTTAAAGAGAAAAGAATTGGAGATATTAAATGAAATTAAGGAAAATATTGATAAACAGTCCTTAGAGGAAATAAATGAATCAGTCTTTTTTCTGAAACTTCAACTGAAGCAACTTTTACCAAAATCAGAAGTAACAAAGTCAAGTCTCGTCCGAAGTGCTTATGATGCTTATTTAGTTGTCCTGCAAAGATCATCCAATCTCGATAAAAATGATCTGGATTCATTCCATCAACTAAGGCTTGCCTTTAAAAAATTCAGATATATTATGGAATTTATACAACCAATATTATACCTGCCGGATACTTATTTTAAGACACTTAAAGGATTTCAGGATATACTCGGCGAAATTCAGGATAACAGAGTTTTACTTGAAAATCTCAATTACTGGATTTTGAATTATGATATTACAAATCAATCGAATTATTTGGCTGTTATAGAATTTTTGATAAATATTCGAAAGAATTTGTTCCTGCGCTTAAACAGACGCATAAAATTAATTGAAAGATTATGGGACAGCAATTTTTTTAATTTCTAATTATTTTTTTGGTTATTATTTAACTATTGTTTCAAGCCTAATCAGATCATCGAAAACAAAACTTATGGATAATATGAGTTAATATTTAGTAAATTTGCTACTCTAAAATTGATTAAAACAATATGTTAAATCTGGAAAAAAAAGAAATAATCAAACAAAAAATTGATACAATATTTATTTTCATAGGTTTAATTACTTTTTTTAATTTCCTTTTGTTCTTTGGTTTTTATTTGTCTGATTTTATCGAAAGAACACTAACGATATTAACTTATCTTTTAACATTAATATTTATCATACTTGAAATCACTAAAATTATCATAATTAGTGGCATTAAAAATTACTTAAAAACAAATAAATTTGAATTAATAATTATATTATTATTATTGTTCTTGGTGATAGATAATTTGTTTTGGCATATTTTTTTAAATGCCTTTCTTATGAAATTACTTATACCTTATTTAAATCTGGTTAGTGCAAGCATAATAAATTTCCTACTTTTGTTTTCCATTGTTTTAAAAGCATTGAGGTATAATTATCTTTTAAAGAACATCAATTTGCACCCCGGAACACTTTTTACAATTAGTTTTTTATTGTTAATTTTTATTGGAACACTCCTTCTTTTATTGCCCAAAGCAACTTACGAAGGTCAAAGGATAAGTGCAATTGATGCATTATTTACATCAACTAGCGCAGTATGTGTTACTGGTTTAATAGTTGTTGATACAGCCACAAAATTCACGCATGTGGGTCATTTAATCATTTTATTTTTAATTCAGATTGGCGGATTAGGTATAATGACTTTTACAACTTTCTTTGCCATTTATTTTGGAGGTTCTGCAAGCATATATTTAAAAATTATGATGAAGGATTTTTTGAGCGAGGAAAACTTAGGTAAGGTTTCCACGATTCTGATTCGAGTCATTGCCTTTACATTCATGATAGAGGCTGTTGGAGCCTTTTTTATATATTACGGACTAAATGACGGTTTATCAAATTATAATCCAGAAAATTTATTTTCTTCTATATTCCATTCAGTTTCGGCATTCTGTAATGCTGGTTTTTCTCTTTTTTCAGAGAATTTGATGAATAATAAAGTCATAAATAATTATCTTGTAATAAATACAATAATGATACTAATCATACTTGGTGGGCTTGGCTTTAATGTTTTAAATAATATATTTTCATTAAGACCAAGAATTATCAGGAAAAAAAGGATAAGAAATCAACTTAGTGTTCATACAAAAATAGTTCTTCTCACAACTTCAATACTCATTGTAGCAGGGACCTTTCAGATTTTATTCAGCGAGTTAAATAATATAAAAGTTTCAACTAATTTTTTTAGATTGATATTTGATTCATTGTTTCAGTCTGTTTCAGCTCGGACAGCTGGTTTCAACACCTTATCTGTTGAAGCCTTAACAGCACCTACGGCTCTTATTTTAATAATATTAATGTGGATAGGGGCTTCTCCGGGCGGAACTGGTGGTGGAATAAAGACAACGACTTTTTCATTAGCTTTACTTTCATTCTTAAATACTGTCAAAGGAAAGCAAAGAACTGACTTATATAACAAGACCGTTACCGAAGAATCAATACAAAAATCCTATTTGGTGATTTTTGGGTCAATGTCTGTTATTATTTCTGGGTTATTGATAATTAGCTGGATTGAACCAGATAAAAATCTTCTTGACTTAGCTTTTGAAGTTGTTTCAGCATTCGGAACAGTTGGTCTCTCCAGAAATATAACTTTTTATTTGGGTGATGGCGGAAAGTTTATAATAATATTAATGATGTTTATTGGAAGGATTGGAATTTTGACTTTCATTGTGTCATTTTTTGCTATTGCAAGATATCCACAATATGGTTTGCCAAGGGAAAATGTTATAGTTGGATAAAGCTATCTTTTATTTAATGATAATTATTATTATTTTAATAGTTTAAGAATTTTGATTTATTATGGCAATAAAAAAATTTTGTGTGATTGGGCTAGGTTACTTTGGATACAATCTTGCTGTAAGGCTGAATGATTTGGGAACAGAAGTTTTAGCAATTGACAATCATCAGGAAATTATTGATGAGATTAGTGATAGAGTAACTCACGCAATATGTATGGATTCTACTGAACCCAGAGCAATGAAGGGTCTTGGACTTGAGGATATGGACGCCGTAATTGTTGCTATAGGTGAGAGTTTTGAAAGTTCGATTATGACAACAGCTTTACTTCAGGACATTGGAGTAAAAAAAATCTACAGCAGGGTTATATCAGTAGTTCACGAAAGATTATTGAAATTAATGAATATAAATGATCTTTTAGTTCCCGAAGCGGAAGCTGCCGATCATTTAGTCAAAAGATTGGTAATTCCGGGCTTAATCGAATCGTTCCAAATATCTAAGGATTACGGCATTTATGAGATTCCTGTACCAAAATCATTTATTGGAAAAAACTTACTTGAACTTAATTTGCGCCAGAAGTATAACGTGAACTTGATAACAATAAAAAAAGTAATTAAAAAAAGGGGGTTACTTATCATTGGAGAGAGGGAAGAAGTCGAAATAGTGGGCGTTCCTGCTCCTGACGAGAAGATAACCGAAAATTCCATCTTGGTCTTTTTTGGAAGAGACAAAGACATCAAAAATTTAATTGAAGATTAGAACTGTTGAATAGAAAAGAAGTCATAGAATTCATATTCTTTTTTGCATTATTATTTATTTATTCTGAAAAAAGTATTGGTCAAACTATAATTTCAAAATGGTCTGATCCAGTAAATCTTTCCCAACTTAATTCTAAAGAAGATGAATTTGCTCCATCTTGGAATCAGTTCGAAAATCGTTTGTATTTTAATTCAACAAAAGCAAAATATTCATATTTTTTTGTTGCCAATTTATTAGATTCAATAAACTTTTCTCCGCCCGAAAAATTAAAAGATGATATCAATATCAATCAAAACAATCAAGCTTATATAACATTTTACAACAGTCAAAAAGCATTCCTATCGACCTTCAGGCAATCTCCAAAGAGATCTTATCTGAATATTTATCAATCAGACAGAAAAAAAGGTATCTGGACTGAGCCGTATATTCTTGATAGCTTGCAAGCTGATTCATTTGTTTCGCACTTGACCATTTCAGCCGACGGTTCTTTTGTTATATTCTCATCAGATAGGTTAACTATAGCGAAAGATACTGATCTCTGGATTGCTTATCTTCAGGATAATGGAACCTGGGGTAATATCACTCCCATCAAGGAACTGAACACTTCCGGTAATGAAATCACACCTTTCCTGCATAATGATGACACTCTTTATTTTGCAAGTGATGGCTATGATGGTCCTGGTGGCTATGATATTTACTTTTCTGTTAAAATAAATGGTTTATGGCAAAAACCCATGCCACTATCTGATATTAACACAAAATTTAATGAATCTGATTTTATTATTACACCCTCAGGTTTGGCAATTTTTTCATCAGACAGACCCGGTGGCTCTGGCAAACTTGATTTGTATGCTACAAGGTTCCAAACAATTATAATCGAAAAACCTGACGATATTTCTGAACTTGAACTTGGTTTTGCAACTCAGGTTAGCTCTATAAAAATTAATCAGGAAAACTATTATAGGCTATATCCGTTGATTCCTTATTTCTTCAATATAAATGATATAAATCAATACAATTTGAGTTTTTTGTCAGATAAAATGATTTCAATAGACAATGATTTTCAATTTACGTCTGACAACATCGACACTCTATTATTTTTAATTCCGAACTTATTAAGTAATAGATTATTAAATTACTCTAATAGTTCAATCTATCTTTATCCGATAAATTTTAAGGGGGAGAACCAATCAATAAATGTTTACGAAGCTGAATTATTGAGGAATAAACTTATATCTGATTTAAAAATAAATGACTATAGGGTTAATATATCCGAACCCATAAATTTCAAGAGTGAGTCTTTTAATAAACCGCTTCCAAATATTTTTATTGACAGTGACGAACCTTTCCTTTTTAATCCCATCAGAGTAGGAGAAATCAAATATTCGCTTGATCCTTCTGCTGTTGATTGTTATTTGACTTGCCGACCAAACGAATTACTAAAAAAATGGACTCTTGATTTAACAATAAATGATAAATATTCTACAAGATTAAAAGAAGGCGACTCATTGCCTGTTCAATTTTCTATCAATTTGCGAGATTTTGCTACTTTGCTATCCAGATCAGATTCATTGGTTCTGAAATTCTCTGTTATTGATTCAAAAGACAAGTCAGTAACAAAATCCACATTGATGAATATATCTTATTCAGAATCTAATTCCAAGAAATTAATTGAAATTGACGGAAAGACTTATGATGATTATTATATATTTGATTTATCTGATAAATTAGATGATACAAATCATAATTCAAGAAATAGTTTCAGAAATTATTTACAAAGAATCATTCAGAGCATTGAATATTCAAAATCAGTAACAATCAGGTATTTTAATCCGCTTGCTGAACCTTTGGCAGTTTTTGTTCAAAAAGAATTGAACAAGAGAGTAATTCAGAAAATAAACATAAGCTATAGTAAAAATCTTTCAGATATAAAAATTAGCGAAGAATATACTCCTTTTTTCCTTCAAATTTTGGTTGAAAAATAATTTAAAGCATTTCTAATTCTTCTTCAAGAAGCTGTTTATGATAGAGATCTGCATAAATACCATTGAGCTCAACAAGTTGATTATGATTTCCCGATTCGGTTATCACTCCATCTTTTAGAACTATAATTCTATCTAAATTTTTAATTGTTGAGACTCTGTGAGAAATAATAATGGATATTCGACCTTTCATAAATTGTTTTAATTCGCTAAGGATTAAAGATTCAGTTTGAGTGTCAACCGCAGAAAGTGAATCATCAAGAATAAGTATCTTAGGGTTTTTAATTAAAGCTCTTGCTATGGCAAGTCTTTGCTTCTGACCACCTGAAAGCGTTATTCCACGTTCCCCCAAAACAGTATCATAGCCATCAGGAAAAGTAATAATATCATCGTGTAACCTTGCCATTTTGGCAAAATGAATAATCTCTTCAAGGCTGGCGTCAGGTTTTCCGAATCTGATATTTTCGGCAATTGTCATCGAAAAAAGAAAAGAATCTTGAGGAACAAAACCAATTAGTTTTCTGAGCGTTCTGAACGAAATATCTTTTATATCAATATCGTTAATTTTGATTGTTCCAGCAGAGGGATCATAAAGCCTTAGAATTAGGTTTACAAAAGAAGTTTTTCCACTTCCTACCTTGCCTATAATACCTATTGAAGAATTTTCCGGTATAGTCAAATTAATATTTTTTATTATATACGGGCTGTTTTCGGAATACTTAAGCGAGACATTTTCAAATTTGATCTCCCTGATTTCAAAATCAGGAGCAAGTTGATGTATATTTCCATCTTTTAATTTTGGTTCTTTATCCAGAATTTTGGATAATCTACTTGCAGATGCTGCAGCTCTTTGGACAAGATTTGTAACCCATCCTATTGCGGCAATGGGCCAAATAAGTAAGTTAATGTAGATGAAAAACTGTGCTATGTCGCCAAGAGTTGCACTGCCATCGATAACTTGTGAACCACCAAAACCAAGAATTAGAATTTGAGAAGAGCCCACAAGAATCATCAGTATAGGCATCATTAAAGATTGAATTCGGGCAAGTTTGAGATTTTTATAAAGATAATCTTTGCTGAAGTCAGAAAATCTTTTATTTTCATAATTCTCTCTTATGTAGGATTTGACAACCCTTATGCCAGAAAAGGTTTCTTGTGCCTGAGTGGTAAGTTTTGCAAATTGTTCCTGAACATTTTTGAAGGAAAAGTGAACCTTGTTACCTATTTTGTAAGTAGTATAAGCAATGAAAGGTAAAGGAATTAAAGCTATCAAAGTGATGGTTGGATTGAGTTTCAGCATGAAATATAGTGCAAAGATGAATGTTGTTAAAGTATTAGCTCCATACATTATAGCAGGTCCAAGAAACTCCCTTGCAGCAGATATATCATTGGTTATATGTGCCATAATAGAACCTGTTGGATTCTGATTGAAAAAGTCCATAGATTGCTTTTCAATTGATAGCAGGAAATCTCGTCTC
>CALHRB010000239.1 GCA_938038165.1 Candidatus Kapaibacterium sp.
ATCACCCGTGCGGGTTCGACTCCCGCCTTCTGCACAAATAAAAAAGAGGGGACTGTTTTCCAAAAACAGCCCCCTTTAGTTAATAAAAGCCTTTGATTACCTTACGATAACCATTCTTCTTGTTTGAGATACTGTCGGAGTAGATAGATTCAAATAATAAACTCCGTTTGCTAGGCTCGAGGTATCATAAGAAATCATATGTTCACCTGCAGAAAATTCAGTATTTTCTGCTATTTTGTCAATGACTTTACCTCTTGCATCAGTTAGAGTTAAATTCACACGGGTATCTAACGATGAAAGCTTAAATTTGAATTGAACATTATATTCAGCTGGATTAGGTATTACATCGTACAAATACACTTCCGATTTGATGATATCATCATCAGATATTCCTGTTGTTGGTATATCTACCCGCAGTTTACCTTTGGTTACTAATTCATCATCATCGGTATATGTTTCAAACTCAAATTCTACAAATTCTTTGCCATCAAAAACAATCGAGACAAATAATGGTTCAATTGAGCTTTTTGGAGATATTGAAGCAACAATTGCATCTTTAGCTTCCGGAGTTGCGGATAAAAGTTTCCACTCCCCACCAGAAGTTCTATAACTTTCAAATCTTGCTTCTCTATTATTAATTTGTGGACCAACTGCGAGTATTGTACCATCTACAACCCTGACAATAAGCTTAGCAATATGATCAGATGAATAATTGTTATTTGTAAATCTCAAAGCAAATGTTCTGGCTTTTTCGGCTGTTGCAAGCTGAGAATATGCCATGCTCAGTTCATCTCCGCCTGATATTCCTGGTGTCCTCGATTTAATTTCGTTTAATCCTGAGAGTGTATCGTCAATGCCAGGAAATGTGAAATCAAAGGCAACATAATTCATCCAGGATTTCATCATGCTGCTGTTCTCAAATACAATGTCGAACGATATTGATTTACCAGGTTCAAGAATTCCTCTGCTTGTCATGCCCCTTTCTGTGGGTGTTCCGTTTGTCCAGGAGGAATTTTTAGGTGTTACTGATTTGACCTTAATACCTGTTGCAGATGAAATGCTTGTTGCATGGATTGTTACACCAGCTGTAAATTCATCCTCTTTTGGGTTGTTGATAGTCAAGGTGCCCTCTGTTTCTGATTTCATCAGCATAGTCATAAAAGGTTTTTCATCCAGCATCAAGAGATCATTGTTTTCTTTACCGTTATCAATAAAACTTTTCATTATAACATCTTTAGCAAGTCCAATATCCCACGAAGTGTTAATAGGCATCCATTTGCGGGTAAATTCATAGCAGACAAGTGTATCACAAGTCGTGCATTTGCAATCTGTAATAGTATATCTGATGCAAACTTTAACTTTTTGATAACATCCCTTCTTTGGTTTACTTGGTATATTAAGTGTAAAGTTAAAAAGCTGATTTATAATATTCGGGCATTGGTAATTGGTATAAGTCAGCTCAGAGGTGCCAATTCCTGAAGTGAACAATGGGTTAAGATTGCTCGAGGTGAAGACTGCACTTGGAACGTAGCTTGTATGTCCACCGTTTATACAGTGTTCATTTACAGTTACACTCACTATTGTAGCTCTTGCTTGCAATACAGGAGTTGGAACGACCGACAGCAAGTTAGTGAACGAGACCAGATTGCCAGATGACTGAGTTGCATTAGCTTTATCTATTTGAATTCTGAAAGGACACGGACATGGTTCCGGACATGGCTTTAAATCAAAACAGAAAGTTGTGTCGCAAAGTTCCTTATTGCTTTTTGGATCAATTAGCCATAATTTAAAGCAAACCTGACCTCCGTTATTTGGTGACAAATAGAAAGCAGTAAAATTTGTTGCCACATTTGGAGGCATTGATGATGGAGTAATGGAAGATACTGTTCCAGAGTTAGGAATTAAATTAACATTTGTAGTTATACCAGTCAAATTTATCGCAGTAAATTGTAACTGATATAACCATTGTCCACTAGAATTCATTGATATACATTGAATAGTTGCTCTTTCAACCTTAATACACGGTTGGCCTTCTTCAATTGTCAAGCAGGCATTGTTGGATTCAGCTGATAAACACACATTTGGCATATTAAGAGGTATTGCCTGAACACCAAAAGAATTGCAAGCAGTTTCTTGTGGTTTGACTTGCTTGGGCGCTACAAATGGAATAATAACATTTAAAGAATTACCCGGGGCAAGATTAACACCGGAGTTAGCTGATACCTTAAATGAATATGTTTGTACGGCAGTAGCACCAAAAGAACCAGTTACTGCACCAGTAGGATTTGCCACCCCACAAAAACCACCGCACTCAGTTGAACGGGTAGGATTTTGAGATTGGACAAGTCCTATGGTATTATATGTAGCTGCAAAACCAGTTGGTGTTATGTTTAATGCTCCATTTGCAGGATCATAAGGCAAGAAGAATTGACTGCCTCGCGGATTATACGGGGGAAGAACTTTAATGTCATTAATCCAGGGCATTATATCCAGTAAACACAAATTCGTCAACGGGGAATTGCCTGTATTCTGAACTGTTATCATAAATTGTCCCTGACCTCCAGCTTGAATAGAAGCAGAAGTTGACCATGGTCCGGGTTGACCATCAACATTAATTTTTCTTATTTCTTTCTTTGCCTGCAATTGAGCAGTTTGATTAACTGTAAGGAAAGCAACATTAGAAGTTACATTAGTTATATTGCTGGCTCCAATAGTAAAGGTGTTTTGATATTGCCCCGGAGCTGCCGGAGGAGTATCAGAGATTTTTACATCAAATTCGATAATGAAATACTCCACAGTACCATCACAACGGAAAGGCAAGACAGGGAAAGTCCATGTTAAGTTAGTCGAACCAACTGTCGGTGTTGTAATAGTGCCTCCAATATTTGTTGGTACAGTTGCAGTCGTAGAGCAGCACGGTGGGGAATATATATTTGCCATCCAATTGAAAGTTCCATAATAATAAGTTTCATTACCCACATAACTGAGGCCTGCCGGCAAATTATCAGTTATCGTACAGCTTGTCGCATTTTGATTTCCAATATTAGCAACTGCCATTCTGAATCTAACTGTATCACCAGGTTGGTAAGGTCCATTTGGAGTAACTTGACAACTATTGTTGCAACCGCCAATAAACAATTTAGTGGCAATGACTTTGGGCTGTGTTTGATCAGTAACTTTTGTGTGAGTTATTGATAATGGAGAAAGATTATTTGCACTGACAGTAACAGTATTTACCACATTCTGACCCGGTGTAACTGGATTGTTAGTCATAAAGTTAGTTGTTCTTACACATACATCCAGAAAATTGTAAACATTTTGCGATACCCCTATCGAACCACTATAAGTCCATTTAACCTTGCAAACATTGGGAGGCAGACCAGTCAATGTTTGCATACCTGCAGAGTTATAAACAACTGTTGTGCAAGGAGTAGTACTGCATGAACTACCAGACCAGCAATAAACATCAAGCGTTACCGGCATATTACTTGCGGGAACATTAGTTTTAATTGTATTAACATCCAGGTGACCCGGGATATCGTCTTCCATTACAAAACCTGGCTGAGCAAGAGTGCCGGTGTTTGTATAACTCATCAAATAAGTACCGCAACAACCCGGAGCCCATACAGGATAGTAACTCGGATTATTCGGGAAATACATATTAAGACTCAAACCTTTGTAAATATTACCCTGAGATATACCCTGACAAATAACTGTTGATGCAGTATCTGTCCATGTTGTCATTTGCTGGTTACACGGAGTGTTAAATGTCAAACTTGCAGAATTAACAACAGTCTGTCCGGGTTGGAAATTTGCACATGGATATTTGACTTTAACATAATAGACATACCATGAATTCCAAGGGCTGACATAGAATGTTGAAGGCACTCCTGTAAGGGTTATATTCGGTGGAGTACCGCTATAACCACCAGGAGTTACACTAATAACCGATGCATTAGCCGGCAGCATATCAGTTATTGAAACATTGGTCAAATTCAACCCGCCAATGTCACCACCTGCAGGATTTATTATCTTAATTCGATAAATAACTTCATCATCACAAGCACAACCTGCTATCCATTCTTTTTCGAATGTCCATTTGTTTACAGGACGTCCTGCTTTTACACAACTTTCCTGACTATATGTGTAAGGTCCTTCTTTACTGGTAGAAATACCTGCTTTATTGCAGGCTAATTCGCCTTCACACGTAACCCCAGGCTTGAATCGGGCATTTATCTGAACTGTTCCCGAGCCGCTTGGCAATGTTAAGCCAGTTAAAATAAATGTAACAACATTGCCACTTATACTGGATATTGGACTAGCAGGCAATGCACTTATAACATCAAGTGAAGGAGGCAAATTATCAATAATATATAGTGTTCCTGGTGCACCACCTGTCCAGCTATAAGTAATTGTATAGGTAAAAGGCTGTCCCGATGGAATTGGATTAGGTGCGTTATTTGTCTTGTTTATTGTTAAACTTATTTGAGCTTCGCTAACCAGTGGCATGCCTAAAAACAACACAACAAAAATCCAACAAAATCGACAAAGTATGGACCTCTCTATTTCGGACAAATTCTTTGTAAATCGAAGAAAATTTTTTATCATAAAAACTCCTTTATAAGAAATTTGATGAAATAAAAATTTTTCATAAAAAAAACTTTTGATTAAATTAACAATTTTTCCTAATATTTACAAAATAATTTAATTTGACATTCCTAATTTGTTTTTTTACATTAAAATAGATTAAATAACATTAAAATACAGAAAAAAAGGTTAAAATATGTGATATTGACAAAATTTTATCAAGAAATTAAAAAACTAATATAAACTTCGGGATAATAGCATTCATTTTAAATAATGTTTCGGGTTACAAAAAATTTCAACAAGTCCTTTGAAATACTATAGAGTAATCACACTATGAGTCTAAGTAGTAATCAAATATAATTCAGTTCTAAAGTGAATAAGAACAACAATCAAAAGCTTGTATCAATAAAATGATAAAAGAGTTTCACATATTTCAGATGGAAACTGAATAAAAGATGAAAAAATTGTTTTATTTTAATCATTAGTAAAATGAATTTACTTTTTCCTTTTTTGGTAAAATAAAGAAATTTTGTTAATTCTTGCAATATTTGTCAAGAAATTCGAAAAGTTCTTTGTACCACAGAATCTGATTTTGAGGTTTCAGAATCCAATGGTTTTCTTTTTCCCAGAATATGAGTTTTGAAGGTATTCCAAGGGACTGGGCTGCGGTGAAAGCTTCAAGACCTTGTGTGTAAGGTATTCTGTAATCGTTCTCCCCAACGCTGATTAGAATTGGTGTGTCCCATTTTTTTACATATTCGTGAGGGGAGAATTTGGTATATTGAGATTTATATTTGTCGTCCCAATACGGTCCGCCGAATTCCCAGTTAGGGAACCAAAGTTCTTCGGTTGAACCATATTTACTGACAAGATTAAAAGCACCGTTATGGGATACAAAAGCTGAAAATCTTTTGTTATGATTGCCTGCAAGCCAGAAAACAGCATAACCACCAGCACTTGCACCAATGGCAGCAATTCCTTTTTTATAAATATATGGTTCTTTGGCAATTGAGTCAGTTGCCGAGAGAATATCCTGCATTGGCAAACCTCCCCAATCTTTGCTTATGGCATCATTCCAAGCCTGACCGAATCCTGGAACTCCGCGTCTGTTAGGTGCAACTACAACATAACCTTTCGATGCCATAAGGAAAAGATTCCAGCGTAAGCTGAAATACTGACTAATGGTTGATTGCGGACCTCCCTGACAGTAGGTAATCATAGGGTATTTTCTATTCGGGTCAAAAAACGGGGGATAAATCACCCAGGTATGAATTAACTTCCCGTCTTTTGCTTTGATTTTGCGTTCAGTGATTGATGCTTCCATAATTGTGTTATATTCAATATCATTTTCAAAGGTCAGTTTGGAAAGTTTTGAATTATTAATATTAAGGCTATAAAGCTCATAGGGGCGAATCATACTTCTCAGAGGGGCAATAATATTTTTTCCATCGGGGGTAATATCCAAACCGCCATCAAGATTGTGCCTGCCATTGGTGAGAGTTTTCCATTTCCCGTCGATGATCTGAATTTGGTAGATTTGCACTGTTGGACCGTCTTCTGCACTAAAATATATTGAGCGGCTGTCAGGAGACCAAACAAAATGCCCAACCCATTGGTCTAACGTTTTGGAAAGTTCGGTAATTGTGCCTGTTTGTCTGTTATAAAGCATAAGCCTAATTCTATCAGACTCAAAGCCGGCTCTTTGTTGGCTTGTGAATGCTATCCATTGACCATCGGGGGAGTATTGTGGGGCTTTGTCATAACCTGGCATATCTTTGGTTATATTTTTGGTGCTTTTATCTGTCAAAGAATAGATAAAAATATCAGTATTTGTGCTAAAGGCATAGTTTTCAACCTTTTTCGAGGAGTAGGCGATTTCTTTTCCATCGGGTGACCAGGCTATTTGTTCAGCATCATCAAAAGGCTTATCGGGTGTATCATAAAGTTCCCCTGGATTCAAGTCAGTGGCATTACCTCCGTTCGAGGGCATAATAAAAAGATGACTATACTTTTCATCAACCCATTCGTCCCAGTGCCTAACTGGTAATTTGTCATAAATTTTAACTGTGGATTTGTCTAAATAAGGGTATTTTTCCTGAACTGACATTTTGAGCTTAACCTCAGAAGTAAAAGAAAAGTATTTTCCATCGGGCGACCACTTCAAGTTGCTTACTCCTTCGGGAAAATCTGTTAATTTTTCAGTTTTTTCAGTTTCTAAGTTATATATATAAATTTGCGGAGTGCCATCACGTGTTGATATAAATGCTATTTTTTTACTATCTGGAGACCAGCAGGGGTCATAATCCTGAGCTGGATTATCGGAGATATTGATTTTGTCCGAACCGTCAATATTCATCAAGAACAAGTCTTTATTTTTCTTGTTTGCTTTAATGTCTGTCGTAGTGATTGGAAAAACGAATTTTTGTCCATCTGGAGATATTTTAGCACTACCAACCATTTTTAATGACATCATTATCTCTTCGGTGAAGAGCCTCGGACCGGGTGAGCCTGTATTTGATTCTAATACCTTATCAAAATATGCACCTGAATCTCTTAGAAAGCTTACCAATTGGCGGTCGAACAAGTCGTCTACATCAGCATCAGACATTGTTGTGAGTTGTTCAGGTGTGAATCTCGACAGGAAAATTGGTAAATGTTTAGCTTGATCAGGGGTTAATTTTTTGAATTTTTCTAACATATGCTTTGTTGCGGGGAAAGGGGATATTAAGCCTTCTTCTTGCCCAAAGGAATATATAGAAGTAAAAATTACAAGTAGTAATATTAACAAGACTTTTTTCATTTTTAAAATCCGATCAATTAAAAAAATAAATTTAATAAAAAATCAGCAAAACTATTTAGATTTTGCTGATTTGCTGAAATCAAAAAAGTAGCCAAAGATTGAAAAATTATATCTTCTTAGCTTCCATTTGAATTATTATTATATTTTAACCTCATACGATATTGTCTTAGGTTTCTCCATCTTCTGAATCTTACTGAAAAGGCATATTGAATGAAATACATAGAGGGAACAACCACCAAAGTTAAAAAGGTAGAGAAAGTTAAACCGTAAATGATAGCCCAAGCAAGGGGTGCCCAGAATGCAACGCTATCCCCGCCTAAAAATATATTAGGATTAAACTCGGAAAGTAATGTCTCGAAATTAATATTGAAACCAATGGCAAGAGGAATTAATCCAAGAGAAGTCGAAGCAGCCGTAAGAGCAACGGGGTTAAATCTGATTGAACCTCCGTTAATTATATTTTCTTTTATCTTCCCGCCTTTTTTTCTGAGTTCTTCGATAAAATCAATTAAGATTATCCCATTTTTTACCACGATACCAGCAAGAGCTACAACTCCTATCCCGGTAACAACAATTGAAAATGTTTGCTTGAATATAACAAAACCAAGGAATACTCCAATAGTACTTAATAAAATCTGAGTTAATATTATAAAAGGTTTAATTGTTGAATTAAATTGAGTAACAAGAATAAGAAGTATCAGAATAATCGATATCAAAAAAGCTAATGCAAGGAAGCCTGATGCTTCTTGTTGGTCTTCCTGCTCGCCTGTTAGTTTAATTGAATATCCTAACGGTATATTCATTGAATTCACTACAGAAGCTATTTCTTTATTGATATTATTTGCATTATAGCCACCTATAACATTTGAAGAAAGTGTTATCGTTCTTTTTTGGTTCTTTCTATTAATACTTGCAAAAGTGTTGATGTAAGATATTTTGGTAAAAGCAGAAATTGGGACCTGTCTGAACTGATTTGAATTTAAATCCCTGAATGTTATAGGCATATTGAGAATTGCATCAAGATTATTTCTGTAATTATTATCAATTCTTATCTGGACAGGATATTCATCTTTGTCATCTCTGAATTTAGTTGCTTCACTACCAAAAATTGCGGTTCTGAGAGCTATACCAACCTGAGTGCTCGAAATGCCTTCGGAATTTGCTTTAATTCTGTCAATTTCAATCAGAATTTCAGGTTTATTCTCAACAAGATCGGAATTCAATTTTTCGATTCCCTCGATTTTGGCATTTTTTATTGCCTCTCGCAATTGGAATTCAAGCAATTGAAGTGTTTTTATTTCATCTCCGCTTATTTCGATATTTATGGGTTTTCCAACAGGTGGACCATTGTTTTCCATTGAGACTAAAATTTCAGCTCCAGGGAAGTTTTTTATCTTGTTGCGTATTTCATCGAGATAAAACTGAGTTGATTTTCCACCTCGTTTTGCAAATTCAACAAAGGCAACGGTTATTTTTCCTTTATGAGGGGTTATGGTTCTATCGGGATTTGATGGGTCGCCCGCTCCGACGCCAACGTTCGAAATAATAGATTTAACTATTGGATTATTTTTTCCTAAAATATTTTGAACCTTGCCCTCGATAATTTTAGTAACTGAGTCTGTTACTTTTGCATCTGTTCCAATCGGCAGTTTAATATAAACATACACAAAATTGGGCTCGGATTGTGGGAAGAAAACAACTTTTGGAGGGAACATAGCAAAAATAACAATTGAAAGAATAAAAATAAGAAACATTCCGGCAACGGCAATATAAGGCATTTTTCCTTTCAAGAAAAATCTTAGAGTTTCTTTGTATAATCGCATCAACCAAGGCAAAACCTTCTCTTGAAATCCTTTTATTAATACTGGGGTTAAGATATACTGATTGAAATATCCCAGGACGACCAGAATTAAAAGGATGTTTCCAGCCATTGGCAGCGAGATTAAATGGAATAAAACAGCAAATACTATCATAATTGCTGAAACGATATGCACTCTTTTGGGATTGATTGGTTTGTTCGGGTCTTTGTGCATATAATCAGCAGCAAGAACAGGATTGATAACAAAAGCTACAAATAGAGATGCAACCAGAGTTAAAATCATAATAACAGGCAAATAAAACATAAATTTACCAGCAATACCCGGGAAGAATAACAATGGGAAGAAAGGTGCTATTGTGGTCAATGTTCCCGCTATTACAGGTTTGATAACCTCTGTTGCAGCAAATTTAGTAGCTGTCCTGATTTCCATTCCCTCTTTGGTGTAGAGTCTGTGTGTGTTTTCGATAACAACAATAGCATCATCAACTATTATACCGAGTGCAAGTAGGAAGGTGAAAGTAACAACCAAGTTGAAAGAAAAACCAAGTGAAGGCATTAATAAAAATGCCAGAAAAGAGGAAATAGGCACTGCCAATCCAACAAAAACTGAGTCCCTGACACCCATAAAGAACATAAGCACAAGAACGACTAAAATAAAACCAATAATGACGCTGTTAATTAAGTCATCAAGATTAACTTTTGTTGGTATAGATCTATCACCCGTTATAGTAATTTTTACATCTTTGGGCAATTTTGTCTTGGTAAAATCATCAACGATTTTGTAAATTTTTTCCGCCGCATCAATAAGGTTTTGACCGCTTCTTTTGATGACGCTTAGCGTAATGACAGGCTCACCGTTCAATCTGGCAAAGCTTTGTTGCTCTTTGATGTCATCCCTGACTGTTGCTATATCCCTTAGATAGAAGATAGAGCCTCGGCTGCTTTTAACGATTATATTTTTTATGTCTTCAACATCTTTGAATTGGGATAAGATTCTGATGTTTCTTCTTGTGCCATTATTCAGGATTTCACCTGCAGAAATATTCACATTCTCAGCTCGTATGGCGTTTTGAATATCATTGAATGTTAATGTAGCCGACTGCATTTTGAACAAATCAAGATCAACCTGAAACTCCCTTTCTGGAGCGCCAATAATATCCACTCTTGTAATTTCTTTCAATGATTCTATTGCGTCCTGAATTTCCTCTGCATAATTCTTTAGCTTTCTGGATTCGATTTTCCCTGAAATATTAACAAACATAACTGGAAATTCAGAAAAATCAACTTCTTGTATGACAGGGTCTCTATCCAAATCATCCGGAAGGAAATTTTTTGATTTATCAACAGCATCGCTGACCCTTTGCTTAGCCACAGATGGTTCAATATCTGTTGTGAATTCAACAGTAATAACAGAAACATCCGGTAGTGATTGACTTCTGACTCTTTTGATGCCACTAACAGCTTTCAATTGTTTTTCGATCGGTTTTGTTATCAAATTTTCAACATCCGAAGGCGAAGTCCCGGGATAGACAGTTTGGACAATAATTGTCGGAATAACTATGTCCGGAAATTGTTCTTTCGGAAGATTTACATATGCAATAATTCCCAAAATGATTATGGCTATAGTAAACATATATACAGGGGTTTTGTTGTCAACCGCCCACGATGTTAGCTTAAAATATCCGTTATTTTTCATTACTCCCTTTTGATTGTTACCATTCTTTTAATTAATTTTTTGAAGCAATTTGAATTATTTGTCCTTCATTTACTTCTGTAGCCCCATCTGTTATAATCAAATCATTGAAGTTTAAACCTTCGGTAACTATTATGTTTCCATAATAACTCAAGCCTGTTTTGACAGATTTTTTTGTAACTACATTTTTGCCGTCTTTATTTGCGGCTATAAATACAAATTCATTATTATTTTCGTCACGCCTGATAAGATTGATTGGAACAACAATTGAATTTTCTAATGTTATATCATTAATTTTAACTGAGCATAGTTGGTTGGGTTTGACTGTATTTAATCCTGAGGGGACCTTTATTTCTACCCTGAAAGTTCTATTTATAGGATTTATAACCTTTGAAATCACTGATATTTTCGAACTTATTGATTGATCAGTTAAGCCAAAACTGATATTTACATTTGTTCCGGGTTTGATTGTTTGGATATAAGCCTCAGAAACATCAGCAACTACTTTCAGGTCGGAAAGAGCTGTTAATTTAACCACAGGTAAACCTGGACTGACCAATTCACCAACCTTGGGTAAAATGTCATCAACAACCCCAGAAAAAGGAGCATAGATTTTACAGCTTTCAATTTGTTCTTTCAACGACTGAAGCCTTTTTTCGAGAGATTCTTTGTTGTTTTTAGCCTGAAGATATTGAACTTCGGAACCAGCTTTTTGTTCCCAGAGTCTTTTTTGTTTTTCATACATCAGGTTAGCAAATTCTAAAGAAGTAAGAAGCTCCTGCTGAGTTTTTTGAAGCAATGCATCGTCAAGTTGGATCAGAAGTTGACCTTTATTGACTGATGAGCCATTAGAGACATAGATTTGAATTATTTGACCTGCAACTTTCGAGCTTAAACTTATAGCTTTTGAAGATTCAATTTTCCCCTGTATTTCTAAGTATCTTCTAAAAGTTTGTGGAACGATGGTTTGAACGTTCACGTTGAAATAATCACCATTATTTGTCGGGGATTTTTCCAGTTCCTTTTCAAGAACTTGAATTTTTGCCTGAATTTCTTTCATTTGTTCTTTAAGTTTTTTTAGTTCAGTTCTTTTTTTATCCTGAGTGCCTTCGCTTTTTTGGCAGGATTGAATCGCAAAGAGCGAAACCGAAAGTGCGATTATGATGATAAGTAATTTTTTCATTTTAACCTCTTAATAATTAATTAATTTCTAATTTAATTTGGTGAAGCTCATCAACCAGATGTGTTGGTGCTTGCTTCCTTGAATTATTCAATATATCTTTTCTGTACTTTTGTATTAAAGACTTTTGATTGGTATAAGCCATAATGAAAACTTTAGCTAAATCCGAAACAACATCCTCTGGATTAAGAGTTTTGAACATCTCAGATTTGTGAATACTCAAAAGCAATTGAATGGTTCCGGTTAGAGCAAGCCAAAGCTGAGTTATAGCATAACAGGTGCTGAAGTCATCGTTGAAAATACCCGTTTCAATTCCTTTTTGGAAAGTCATTAATTTTTCTTTGAATATATTTTCTTCGATTTTTCTGAGGCTATGTAATGTTTCTGGTTTGATGTTTGAAAAATTTAAGGTTCCTTCGGAATGCAATTCATTAATCATATTAAAAAATTCAGGATAACTTACAGCAAAATGATAGTAAGCCAATGAGAAATTCATAATTTTGTCTTCAATAGAATCCCCCTTTTTGTCTGCCTCTTTTAAGAATTTTATCAATGTTGGAAAACCTTTTTCAAGTAAGACTGAGGCATATAAATCATCTTTAGTTTTATAGTAAAGATAAAGAGTACCTTTGGAAAGTTGAGCTTCTTCGGCAATCAAGTCCATCGAGGAATTATTATAGCCAACTTTTAAAAAAACCTTCAAAGCAGCTTTTAATATGTCGAGACGTCTTTTTTCTTTTTCTTTTTGCTTTCTTTCAATTATACCCATTTTAAACCTTGTTAATATTTATCAACCATTTCAAAATAACGCTTATCAATATCAGCAATCAGATTTTCATAATCCGATTTTGCAACTAAGAAATCATAAATAGCCTGTGTTTTGTTGAGACGAGCCTGACGGAGTGCAGTGTCAGCGTCATTAATTTCAACCTGGCTGCCAGTTCCTTCTTTGTATCTGATTGTTGCGATATTATATCCCAGTTCTGCTTGTTTAACTGTATTTTGCTGAACCTTTATTCTGTTTAGAGCTATTTCCATTTGATTCAGGGAATTATCAAGCTGCATTTTGAGCAGTTCGACAAGTTGTTTGTATCTTTCGTCAAAAATCATATAGTCAATTTTAGCTTGCTGAGTTCGGGCGTCGGTTTGATAGCCTTTAAAGATAGATAAAGATACATTGATACCAACAGCAAGACTTTTGGCGGTCAGGAAATCTAAAGTATTCGATTGTCCCTGGATAATATAATTGCCGAAAAGAGCAACAGTAGGATAAAAATCAGATTTTTCAATCTCGATTAGATCCTCGCTGACTTTTTTCTGAAGCTGGAAAGTTTTTAAATCGAAATTATAATTGGCAAGTTCTTCGGGTGAAATTTTTTTTATATTGATTTCGCTGTCTTCTGGAATTTTAAGCTCCCCTTCTAAGTCAATTTTTTCGTTAATGTTGACACCCATTTCGAGTTTTAAAGCATTGAGAGCGTTGTTGTAAGCATTTTCGGCTTGAAGAATTGCCGGACGGATGTTTTCAACGGCAACTTCTGCCCTTATTTTATCATATTCAGGGATGAAACCTTCACGAAACAGAGCATCAACCGATTTTAGGTTTTCCTCTGCATTTTTTAGGCTCATTTTCATTACCTCGAGAAATTCTTTTGCAAGAAGAGCCCCATAAAAGGCTTTTTTTACGTTACTGACTGTTTTGGAAATTGTTGATTTATATTGCTCACGTGACGCAGCTGAGAAGATTTTTGCTGTTCCGAGCCCGGTAAAAACAGCAGAATTAAATATTATTTGATTCAAACTTGCAACTGTTTGAAATGAATTATCAGACCCGACTTTTATTGGAGTTAATTTTCCACTGCCTGGATTCTGAAAATCGGGCAGAAAGAAAACCGGTGATTGTATGTTTCTGGTATAATTGGCATTTACCGATAAACTTGGCAATGCATTCCCAAGAGCCTCACGTACTGCTTGATCAGCTTTTTCAATTGAATATTTAGCAGTTCTTGCTTCATAATTATATTTGATTGCAGTTGTGATAGCTTTATCTAAATTGATCTTATCTGGAGCAGTAAACAAATTTGAATAACCAACAAGAAAAAAAATAAATAACATCTTTTTATTCATAAACCAATCCTTAAAAAAATAATGACTATAAATAAAAAAAATGACTATTAGTCATTTACTAAATACGAGTCATTTAACGATGCAGTAATATAAAAATTTTATAAAAAAATTATTTTTTAAAAAAAAAGTTTATTCAGCCGAATGTATAATTGTGAGTTTTGCTTAAATCAATTTTAAATTAATGGTTGAAAATGTCTCATTTTGTTGAAAGAGAAGAACTTGATATATTAAGGAAACACCTTGATGAAGCCGTCAAAAACGGTACTGGGTCAGTTCTTTTTATTTCAGGCGAACCGGGTTCGGGCAAAACAACATTAATCGAGCAATTTCTGAAAGAGTGCGACAGTTATTATGAGCAAAATATTCTTACGGCTTCAAGCAGGTGTCTTGATATGGACGGAGTTTCCAGAGGTTTTCTTCCGTGGAAGGAAATCCTGATTGAGTTGGATGCTGACAAAGCTGCTGGAAAAGACGAAGAGAAAAAGAATAATTTCAAGAAAGTAATCAAAGTAATATTCGACGATGCCGGTCCCGAATGGATACAAAGTATAGACGTCATTGGCGATATTGCAGCGGCAGCAATTACAACTGCAAAGGCAATTTCAAAGACCGATACTATTGATGTTTCGACGGGAGAGGTAAAAAAGCTTTCGTTTGGCGAAAGGCTCAAAAATGCTTTTGATTATAGTGCTGGCGCCTGGCTGGGTGCTATTCCGATGGTTGGTGGATTGTTCGAAGCTATTTTCAAAACTTCTCAAAAACTGGTTGAAAATGAGCAACAAACCTTTCTGAAAAGTCAGGAAGATTTTTTCTGGCTCGTTTCTAAAAAATTGAGAGATATGGCAAAAGAAAACCCAATTGTGATATTTCTGGACGATTTGCAATGGGCGGACCTTTCATCTATAAATTTACTTTTTTATCTTGCAAGAAACATTAGGGACAGAACTTATCCACTCATTATAATAGGCTCTTATCGTTACGAATCTCTTAAAGAAGGACGATTCAATCCTATCAAAGGAATAGTTGAGCAGCACCCCTTACTCGAAAAAATCAATAATCTGATTCGTTATTCCGCTCTTGAAGAAATACAATTAGGTCTTTTCAGCAAAGCACAAATCAGGGACTTAATAAACATAACTTTCAGAAATAACGAGTTCCCCGTAAGCTTTGCCACTGATATTTATTTATTGACCAAAGGAAATCCGCTTTTTGTTGATGAGACACTGAAAAATTTACAAGAGAATTTTTTTATTTATCAGGATAGAAACAAAGTATATAAACTCAGAAAAAAATTCGCAATTAATGAAATTCCAAAAACCATAGCAGCGGTTCTTAATGACCGATTCTTCAGGCTTAACGAAGAAATGCAACTGTTTTTGCAGGTTGCTTCTGTGCAAGGCGAAAGGTTTTCACTTGAAATTATTTCTAAAATCCTTGATGAAAATTTAGTAAAAATCGAGAAAATAAATGCGAACTTAAATGATATTCACAAAATGGTTCAAAAATCCGATGTGATTGATGAGAGTTTTCGTGAATACTATGAATTTTCGAATAATTTGCTACAAAAATTTGTCTATGAGTCGCTTAATGTTGATTTCAAGCTTTCACTTCATCGAAAAGTCGCTTTCGCTTATAAAGAATAC
>CALHRB010000240.1 GCA_938038165.1 Candidatus Kapaibacterium sp.
TTCCAAGATAATCTGTAGAAAGATATACATTCACGGCATCTTTGACCTGGCACTGAATAAGTTCTAATTCCTTTTGTCTTGTGTCTTCGCTCCAGTCGAATGTTCCAACTTCCATCTTAGTCCCAAGATGTCTTTCTGCAATTTTATCCTTATGGAATATCATTCCGTTTCTGCAAGCCAACACAGTAAGCCTTGGAGCTATTGTGAATGTTGCGTATCCTGTTTCAGAGTTTGAAAGGATAAATCCTGAGCAAACACCGAATCCTCCGTCATCATTCCTTCCGTTAGGTGCTTTGTAGTTCTTTAACAGTTCAGGGGCAGATTTGACAATATCCGGGGCTATGAACCTAACGTACATTCTTTGTTCCGTCAAGTCTGCCGATTCGATAACGACTTATTTATCGGATTGCCTTATGGCTTCCAATGCGGTGAGTAGAATATCTAGATGGTCAATGACCTTGAATCTGTCCGATAGGAAAGCTCGTGCTATTCCATAATCGCCATCTTTTGATGCAAAAGTTCTCAGAAAATAGTTTGAAGGTTTTCGATTCAACCATTCAGAAACATTGTAGTCGAGCATGTCTAATGCCTCGTTTCTCAACCTTTCATAATATCTTCCCGGTATTCCGAGTTTATCAGATACTTGTGAATGACATGATTCTGTGAGTATCAAAAATCTTTCTGTTCTTTAGCTGAAGAACTTATTCCGACATTTATTAATATATCGGTAATCCTTTTTGCATTTGATTATCCAATAATGCAAATCTGCCGCCCTGCATTGATAATGCTGTTGAAGGAACTATCAAGTCCCTTTTCCTTAATTTTTGACTTTCAAGTTCCTTAACCAAACTTCCCAAGTCAATTTTGGCTAATGAGCCTGTCGAATTAGAAAAAATTGTTTGTTCCATAAGAAAATTCTCCTTATTTTTGTGATTGTAAAATTGAATTATTTTTAAAAGCCCTTTGAGTGCGACTCAAATGGCTTTTTTCTTTTTTATTCTTTGCGATATAATCTGCAATGGCTTCTCTTGCCTGCATTGAGATAGGCTTTCTGATGCCGTATTCCTTTAGATTTTCTCTTCTGAAATAAAGCTCGGAAACTTGCTCGGGATCTAACTTCATCATGTACATTGCTCAACTCCATTGATAGTTAAACCTAATTTGTCAATTATTGGCAGGATTTCTGAGTCTTTTACTACTCTTCCGCCGTTTGTTTCCCAGAATGCATCGTACCACCAACGCATTCCTGATAGTTTCAATCTCCATAAAGAAAATTGCGGAACATTGGATTTTACGAGGAATACAAATGTTGATAAACCTTCTTCAGATTCAAAACTGCCTATTGGTTCAACTACTGATTTTGATTCTTTCAGAACAAATTGCTCAAAGTCCTTGTATTCTTCTTCTTTGATAACGCAGCCGTCCCAAATTGCAATTACAGTTCCGTCCGGTGTGTTCCAATCTGATTCTTCCGAGTACCAAAGAGCTATTCCCTCTACTTGATTTTCAACCCTTATCATACGACCTCCTCCTCCGAAGGAGTCAACTCGGAGAAAACTGCTGCACGCCTTTCATTGATATCGAGCTTGTCAATTAGCCAAACCAAAGAGCCATCATTGTCGATTTTATAGCTCGTCGTGATGAATCTCATAGTCTTTAGGGATTTGATAAGGGAATCGATTGAGTGGGAATCCTTAAAGATTTCGAGGACTGTCTTTTGTGCCCTGCTGAAGCATTCGGGTCTTTCGATTGTAAGATTAAACATGCATGCCCTCCTCCGAAGGAGTCTCCAAAGGAGTCCTTTCGGACCATTCGGACAGTTCCTTGTTTTGCTTGAATACAAAGTCCATGCAATCATCCTCGCCCATGCCTTTCAATATATAGTCTGGCATAATCCATGTCTGGCTATCGCTTGGCTTTGTTATAGCAGGATTCCTCAAACAGAATTGGCAATCCCCGTTTGGTGAAATAACCTTTGAACATAAGCTGATTTGATTCATGCTTGCACCTCCTCAGTTTCTTCAATCAGTTCGTTAATTGTGTCTTCCATTGTTACCAATGAACCACCCAGATACTCATGCTCCTTTAAAAGAGCTGTCTTGATGTGGGCATACCAATAGCATTTGGCACGCTCTTTTGCCATTCCTTCGGGAATGAGGTCTTTGGCTTCTTCGAGCAGTTCGAGCATTTGCTCTTTGAGCTCGTTCAGCCTTTCTGTTGTTTCTGTGTTCATATTTTACCTTTAGTAGGAAATAAAAAAAGCCTCACAGCACCTTGTTATGAAGCGAATATTTCTGTTCTAAAAAATTCTTCTATAGTCTTGTTTGATAAAACTCCATTACCGTTTTTCTTTTGAATCATCTTATTGTTCTGCTTCGGTGTTTTCAGTTCCTCGTCTCTCGTTTCGAGTTTCCTTTCATGATAGGAAAGAACCTCTCTGTAAAGAGTCTTTAGGTACTTCCTGCCGTCGCTGGCGTATGTATCAACCCAAGAACGAATCTCATTAGTCTCCATCAGTCTCTTGGCTTTTGAATAGCAGATTTTTAATTCTTTAGCTACTTCTACTGGAGTCAATTCTATATCTAATTCAGGTCTAAGCATAGCCACATACTAATTATTTAGTAGTACATTTCTTCTTAATTGTTGTATCTTTCTTTTATTTTCTTCCCTTTCGATTTGTCGTTGCCTATAATCTTCGATAGCTAATTCAAGTAGCTTTGCAGCTTCAGAATCTCCTCTTTTTAATCTTAGATTAACAGCATGAGGAGTGATTTGAAGGCTTCTGCTGATATAGTCAATTATCCCGTTTGGCAATCTTGTCATTATTTCCTCAAAAATATTTTTTCTTAATTATTTTTTTTATCGTATTGCATTACAATTTTCTGTATATTTGTTTTATAATTTTGTTACAATATTTATACAATATATGCAAGTAAAAAATTACTATTTCAGAAAAATTTTTTTTAAGGAAGATATGGATACGCCATCAGAAAGACTTGAATACTTTATAAGTAAGTATTTCCCGAATAAGACAGATTTTGCAAGGGGGTTAGGTATATCCCTTGCTAATCTCAATAAATATCTTGGAGATAACGCCAGCATCTTAGGCTCTACTTACCATAGTAAAATGATAGAACTCAATCTTAATCCAACTTGGTACACAACAGGGCAGGGAAATATGCTTTGGAAGGCTGATAAGGAAGAGAAAGAAAAACAAGCATATTGCTGGCTAACAGCTGAAGCTCAAATCGAACTTGACAACATTCTTAACATTAAATTATATTTAACGCCGGAAGCAAAGATTGGACAGGATATCTCATTCAATGATATTCCAACTACAATAACGACTTTCAGAAACTATATAGCTCCAAATGCAAAGAATATTTCAGCTATCATTGCTCGTGGAGACAGCATGATTGAGGATGGCATTGAGGATGGAGATTTAGTTTTCTTTGATGCGGGGGGTACCCCAAGAAACAATCAGATAATTGTTGCTGAATATAATAACACTGTACTAATTAAGAGATTTATTAAAAAAGATGACGGTTCGGTATGGCTTGAGTCGTCAAATACGAAATTTAAGCCATTACATATAAAAGATGCTGAACATTTTAGAATTATAGGTGTTTTTCGTGGTTTTTACAGGAATCCATTTATGTAAGGGTTGTATGATTTTACTATTGTTTAAATTTATAATGGTGTCAAAATGAGAATCATTAACTTAATGGCAGTTGACACAAAAACGAAGGCTGAAGTTGGATTTATGCCAAATCCCAAAATTTCAGATAAGGAAATGGAGTGGGAAGGCTTTAAATCCTATTTTGAATTGTTAAACAGGGATAATATGTATTTAGGAACTATAGATCCAGAACAGGATCCGGAATATGATGGTCGCTATATGCGACGATTGATTATTGAAAAAGGGGCTGATGCGAAGGATAATGATTTGGTTGTTATCAATTATCAGAGTGAATACTGGGTAAAGCGATTAAAGGCAGAGATTGATAAAATCGACATTGATTCTGTAACTAATATCGAACAGCCATTTATAACTGAATACGATGCTAAATATCATTTCGGAGTTGTAAGGATGATTGAGAAAGTAATAGTAAATTATTAAAATATTAATCAAAATGTAGTTATGAACAAACAAGAACTAATAAAAAAAATCAAGGAAATTGAAGCTCTGACAGCCGAAGAAAAGGCAGAGCTTATTGAATTAGTCAATACTCAAAAGCGTTACGGCTTGGTGTGGGAAGAAAAACCCGAAGCAGTAGAAGAAGACCTAAGAGAAAAGCTGCCTGTGCTTGTCGAAGTAAAAGAGAGGGCTATCCTTGCAGATGATATCAATAATCAAGAAGATAAACCTAATGACAAGAATTTATTCAAAGACGATGAAGAAAAAGAACCACCGAAAGCACCTAACCACATTCTTATCGAAGGCGACAACCTACACGCCTTGACTGTGCTGAATTACACTCACGCAGGAAAAATTGACGTTATTTATATTGACCCGCCGTATAATACAGG
>CALHRB010000241.1 GCA_938038165.1 Candidatus Kapaibacterium sp.
GGTATTAGGATATATACCTTACGACCGGGCTGTTAGAAATTCTGTTTTGATGCAGGAACCATTTGTTAAAGGTGCTCCAGATTCTGAAGCATCTAAAGCTCTGGCAGGATTAGCAAAGAAAATTTTGAAAAAAAATAAAAAATTAGTTAAAGTTTAAATTCTTTTTGCCGATGAAAAAATTATTTGGAAGATTTTATTAAAAATGATATGACAGGCTTTATTTAATTGAGTTAGTTTGAAACAAAATTTAGAAAAGGAGTTTCGTGTCAGCAAAAGGAAATAGCGAAAATATTAAAGACAAAAGAGGTAAAAATAAATCAATCTCTTCAAAGCGTTCCAAAGAGAACGAAAGTAACTTGAAAAAACAAGTTAAAGATTCAAAGAAAACGCTTAAAAGAGTAATTAATTATCCATTCAATACCTTGTTTCAAATAGGGGCATTGATTGGAATTTTATATTTTTCTTATGCTTATTTCGGAAATGAAATAGATTTAAAAATAGCCTTATTAAATTCCTTTCTATATTTTACTGTTATATATCTGGGTGTTGGACTTTTATATTCAATCGTAATCTATTTTGTAGCTTCTAATAGAATTAAAGATGAAGAAGAAAAGAAAAGATTAAAAGAAGAACAAATGAATTGGGAAAGAGAGAAAATGGAATTGCAGAAAAGTAAATATCAAGAAGAACTACGTATGGCTGAATTAAGGAGAGAAGAAGAATTGAAAAGGTTCAGAGAATTAAATCAAAAAAAATCAAATGAATTGCCACCTGGAGACGGAATTAGCTATAATGATTTCATGAGTGGTAACGAGGATGTTATTGATTTCAATAGTAACGAGCGACAACTTGTCATGGAAGATAATCGTTAGGCATGAAGCCCTAATAATTCTTTAGAATAGAAATGAATATATGTAGGGCTTATGATAAGTTTGAAAGAAAGAAAAAGTTTGTTTCATGAACTTTTAGATACATCGGAAGAAGATATGACACATTTAGATAAAGATATCTATTTAGTCTGGAACCATTATAGGAAGACCAGTGCTGTTGAACTGAAAAACAAGCTGATTTTGCATTATATCTGGCTTGTAAAGTATGTTGTCCAAACAATGAATTTACCTAATAATTCAATACTTAATGATGAGGATTTTCTCAGTATTGGAATTCTTGGGCTTCACGAAGCTATCGAAAGATTCGAATTAGAACGGGGTGTTAAATTTGAATCATATGCTATTCCAAGAATCAGAGGAATTATCCAAGATGAACTAAGAAGACTTGACTGGCTTTCCAGAACTGCTAGGAAAAAAGCTCACGAATTCATTCAAGCTACAGATGAATTAAGAAAACAAACCGGTAGAGAAGTCTCTGCCGAAGAAATTCGACAAAAACTTAATGTATCGCCAGAAGAATACAATACTTACCTTTCCGCAGCTGCTGCAGCAAAAGCTTCTTACACTCTTAACGAGGCTTCCTCGCAAAACTTATCCGATGATGACGAAAGGGATATTATCCAGGAAGTTCCTGACAATCAAAATGTCAGTATCCTCGAAAAAATGGAAAGCGAAGAAAGAATTAACTTCATCACTAATTTTATCAAAACACTCAATGAACGAAAAAAACTTGTGATGACACTTTATTATTACGAAAATCTTACTTTCAAAGAGATTGGAAACTTAATTAATGTTTCTGAGAGCAGAGTTTGCCAGATTCATAGCCAGGTTGTTCAGGAATTAAAAGAGAAGCTTCTTAATTTTGATCATTCTTAATGAAGCACCTTAAATATTATTTTTTTTTAGAAAATCATTCTGTATTTAATTCTTTGAGTTAATTTTAAAAATGATAAGATTTATCAGACCTTTCTTCTTTTTATTTGCTATCTGATAATGTTTTTAAACCCCGCATTATTTAAAGCCTGCCTTAAATAAGGTTCAAAGAAGAAGATTAATGCTACAAGTATAAGACCTGCAATTATATCCACAACATAATGATATCTGAGGTAAATAGTTGATATTATAAGCAAAATTGTAAAAACTAAAAATATCCATCTGAATTTTGATCTGAATTTAAATGCACAAATCATATTGACGGTGGTAACTAATGTGTGACCACTTGGCATACAATCCCTGTTCACAAAAAAAGCAGGATTTAAATCTGATAAACCTTTAAGAATGTCAATTGGAATATTTTCACCTGAATTAATTATGAATCTGATATAATCAGTAAGAAATAACCCGGGCAATTCAAAATTAATCTCTTCAAAATCGTGAAGAACGAACCTGGGTCCTATTGCCGGCATAATTAAATAAAGAAGATAAGAAAAATAATATGAAAAAAGAAGATATCCAGCAAATTTATTGAATGAATCATCATTTTTGAAATGCAGTTCAAGTCCAAGGATGATAGGCATAATAAAATATGACGCATAACTTATTTGAAGTATTTCAGTTAGTAGAGGGTTAGCAAATTGATAGAACCATTCAGTTGGATTAACACCAAAAATTGC
>CALHRB010000242.1 GCA_938038165.1 Candidatus Kapaibacterium sp.
TTGAAGCCCTTGGATGAAATTGTTGCAACAGCTGCAAAGCCAACTCCCGGCGGTAAGAGAACTTACAGGGCTATTGTGGATAGAGAATTACCAGAAGGTAAATATACAATAGTGATGACACACAGGCTCGGCACTATGCCTGCAGCCACTGCAGAAGTTGAATTGGATGTATTCAAAACAGGTTTAGTACCTGAAAATGAAAAACTAATTAACTTTAGGCTCGGTAATGTTGGATATGGAGACAATTTCCTTTTAGTTAATATTCAACCAACTTCCGGTGGTAAGATTCGATCTGAACAGTTTAGAATATATCTTTTATCTGATGTTGAAACACAAAGAGATCCTATCAGAGGATTTTCAGTAACCAGAGACAATGCCTTATTTATGGATTGCAGAGCAAAAACAGCTACATTCAGAGCAACTTGGGTTCAACCTATTACAGGAACTGAATTAGACATATTCCCTGCAAAGACAGTTGAAATAAGACAAAAAAGACCAAATATATCCCTTACTTTTCAACCAGACGTCAGAACTATTACACAGGTTAAACGCAGATATATAATTAGGGGTATTTATGTTGAAAAACCAAGGGATGGTAAAGATAAAGATAAAGAGTCATTTGCTGATGTTAATGTTTATCCATCGCAAAATGTAAAACTCGACTCTAAAATTGAACCTTATGCTTCAGTATCGTCTGATCCTGTTATCGAAGCAGAGGGGGATAAATATAATATTATTTTTGAGCTGATATTCAATTTACCAAGAGGTGTAGAAAAAGTTGAGGGCAATGCAGCTGTAACCTTGAAAGCCGAAGCTATCAATAGATGTAACGGTAAAACTTCATCTGTTTCCGAAGAATCATTTAGTATTCCAATATCATTTGAAATTGAAAAAGGTCCTCAAATTAGAACACCAGGAGGCGGTGGAGGACAGCAACAGCCACCAAAAGGCGGAAGAAGATAATTTAGTTTATATTTTAAATTTATGAAACTACGAGGTTTTAAAATGAAAAAGTTATTAATTTTGATTCAAAGTTTATTACTTTTACCTTTGTTTTTATTCGGTCAAAAATATGAACCTTCTAAGACTGAATTAGAAACGGTCTTAGGTAAATTTATCAATTATAGATTTGGAACAGTTTCTATTTATAAAGTCAAAAAGAATGACGACATCAAAAGAGCCATTAAGAAAGAAGAAGAAGCTTCAAGTGGAATAAAATTGGACGAAACAATCCTAAAATCTGTTGATCCTGAAATTCTAGGAACTATAGAAAGAGGTGCTAAAAGCGGTAGAAATTTGGATGCTATTACAACGACTATCATTGATGATTTAGGTAAAATCCCACCAGAACAATCTATATTAGAATCAATTTATAATTTTTACAAATCCCAAGGTGATGCTAGTCGTGGTATAGAAAATTGTTATCTTATTACAACAAGAGCATCAGAAAATAATATCCCAAACACTATCATTGCTCTGATTGTAACCACCGAAACCGAAGAAAATATTGCCAGAAATTTACGTAGTCCATCGCCTGCAAGTATTTATACTTATGATGAGCTGAAAGCTTTCAAATTGGACTCCACATTTACTTCTGACAATCTTTATGACTTAATGGTAAACTCATTGATTCAAAGAAACGTTGAGAATAAAACATTAGAAGCTCAAGGAATAGGTAACCCTGAATGGTTTGCACCAAGAAAATTCGGAAGATCTTCATCTCTTATTAGCTTGGAAAACGATGCAGTTTCTTATGATATTCAAAATTTCATCAGAATATCTGAAGGTCAGGCTTTAAGCTATGGATTAAATGAAAACGAAGTTATTGTTAGTCCTGATTTAATTAGCTGGAAACGTTATGAAAAACCAAGATATTTTGATGGTGTGAATTTTGTTGTGGATTCTTTATCAAATAGTAATTCAAACTTACCAAAATTTGGTATAGAACTTCGTTACGGAATTGATGAGATTAATTACCCATCGTTTTGGAGCGAGAGAATGAGTCTGAGTGCCATCTGGGAAAGTGTTAAACTTGGTTTGATTCTTCCTACTGATGGCTGGGCTTCATTGGGTAAAGATGTTTATAATATTGACAGGAAACTAACCTTTGGTGGTTTTGGTGTTACTGGTAGTTTCGATTTTCCATTCAAAGTTATACCAAAAAGCGGAATATTTAAATTCAATTTCGGTTATGTATTCGGCGATGCAAATGAATCCAAATATAAGAACCGTAAGATTGATCCAAACAACTATGATCCGAATTTGACCCTATTACTTCAGGATTTCGATTTTCTCGTGCGGTTAAATGCTCAATTACACTACACATTTGCCATTTCAATTGATGAAGATTATTGGTTTCGCTTTGGTGTTGGTGGTACTATTTATAATGTCGAAAGATGGTATAATGACCTTGATACATCAAGCGAAATCAACAAATTAAAATTTAGAAAATTTGATGATGAAACAATTGGAGGAATTTCCGGACGAATTGAATTTATGACCAAAAATGTTATTACCCCTTATGGAGCTTTTGTTCAATATTTCGATGAATCAATCAGTGCTGGACTATGGTTGCAGATTCCAATAATAGAAAAGACGCTTGCACTTAGGCTTGATGCCAAAGGATTTTTCTCAGCATTCAAGAGTCAGCAACATACTTGGGAAAGCAAGAGTGTCTTTGTTCCTTCTGCTCGCTTAATAATTAATTTTTAATTTGATAACCAGTTAAAGATTTAAAAACAATGAATATTCAAAGGATTAACAGGCATATAAATATGAAAAAGATATTATCAATAACATTGTTATTAGTGGTATTTGTAAGTTTCTACAAAGCAGAAGCAGTTGACAGAAAAGCCATAATTGATTCATTAACAACGGTTGACCCAGAAATCAGAAAGTATTTCCCAAGATGGCGAATTTGCGAAACAGATTTACAATTACAAATTTATCAAGCTTTTCGTTTAGCTGGATATAATATTAATCAACTAAGCAAATCAGACATTGAAGTATTGGCTGCACCATTGAGCAAAGAAGGTGTACCTTTTGATTTATTACTAATCAGTTGCGGTAAATCTTCAATGAATGCTGTGGAAATCGACAGATACTTAGGTTATAAACTACGAGATGTTATTAATGGATTTACATCCTTTGTATATAAAGATCAAAATCCAACTCCAAT
>CALHRB010000243.1 GCA_938038165.1 Candidatus Kapaibacterium sp.
ATAATCTGCTTTTAAATGTTCTGTTTCAACAATTTGATTAACTAGTTCATAAGCTGGATAAATATTTGTTCCCCCAGCAACCTGAGACCTATAATAAGTATAAAAGTCCTGAACTTCCTTTGCCTTGCTGTCGTGAAGTATGAATCTTGGGATTACATTATTTTGATATTGATACATTAACCAACTGTAAATAAAAAGATGTTGAGTGCAAACAACTTCAGTAGGTTTTCCCTGCATTGAACCGGAGTAATCCCTCAGGAAAAAGACAACAGCTTGATTTTCAAAATCTTTTTCTTTTGACAAAATTCTATAGACCAGATCTTGTGGGGTGATAATCAGTTCTTCGGTTTCTATTTCTTCTTCTTCGCGGACATTTCCAAGTATAATATTTGTTTTTATAACTCTTTCAATAGTTGATTTTTTGTCAAGAACCTGGCCAAAACCACGATGTCTGTCAGTGAGATCATAACTAAATTTAGTTAATGACCTTTTTTTGCCTTTGTCTTTGAGGTTGGGGAGATTAAACTTTTCAGTAAGTATTTTGCCTAAATCAAAAGCGTCGGTTCCCACTTCGTGCTCAGATTCATCACCTTGACCGGGACCTGCACCACTTCCAGACCCTTGTTCCAATGGTCTTTCTCCGAGAATATCACCTTCTTCACCATCGCCTGAGCCTCCCGTTTGTTCTTCCTGATCTTCCGAAATTGAATCATCATGTTCGAATTTTGGTTCGGTTGTGGTAGGAACAACAATTACCTGATTGTCTTTTGCACTTTTTCTTTTTATAATTCTTCCAAGCCTGATTTTTCTTGGGAAACCGTCTTCCTCTCGCTTTTTATCTCTTTCCAGTAATTCATCAAGTGTCTGAAGTCCGCTGATAAAGGTTTTCTTTGGTTTATAATAACCCGGAAGAACCTCTGAGTCATTCAATTCATATAAATCTGTTACTATTTTATCTTTGAATTTCATTTAATTTTATAATGATAATTACTAAATCTTTTTAATGAACAAGAGAAAAAAATTAACAAACATTAGTTAGCATCATCCTGAGTGCAGAAATATTCAATAGTTTTTTCGGCACATGTCCTGCAATAACCAAGTTTATTCATCATTGTATCAATCATTCTGTTATAAAGTTTCTGATTTTCATCGTTGGTTCTATTTGATAATGCGCCGACAAGGCTTCCAGCTCCAGCAACATCTGATTTTAATCTAACGTCAGTAACAGCTTTAACAAGGTCATTATTATCCATAAAATTATAATTCGGATCCTGAATCATTTTTTGTCCGTAAATTTTGGCAATTGTAGTTCGATAGCTTTGCTTTTGCTCGTTGGTTTTTAAACCAAGTCTATCCTCAACACTATTAATAAAAGACTCATCTATTTTCAATGGAACTAATTTACCTGTTTGTGGATCTTTGTAAGTCCAGACTTTATCTGGTCCGAGGTTTTTTGCGTCTATACCGATTATCATATTAACGTAGTTTAATACGTCTTTTTCAACAGCATCAGGCTGATCCATATAAGCGTTGAAAATTTCAGCCATAATGTTTTTTCTGTGAAGGCTTTTTCCAATCTTAATATCGTTCAGGTATTTAATTCTGTCGTTAGGGTCTTGAATATAATCAAGAATAATACTATTCAAAGCAATAAAGACATCACCAGCATACATACATTTTCCTTCCTGAGTTTCTGATCTTTCAAGAAGAACTTGAATAGCCCTGCCAAGATTACGATGTCCTAAGCCTTTCTGACCAAATCTTTTTGTGATATCTGGCTCGTTGTTTAAATCGTTAATGACTTCCATCAAAGTCTTAATGCTTTTTTCACCGGCAACTTCACCTGCGGCGAGTTTCATAATTTCGACAGGAGTTAACTTATCAGAAACCGGCATCCTTGTAAGAATTACTGAAACGGAAAGTGCGTAATTCAAATTAGGGTCAATATGAAGTTTCTCGCCTGTGAAAGTTGTTTTCTCCCGACTACCAATGGCATAAGCAGTCAGTTCCTTTTGCAAGAGGTAATTTGTATTATGTGCCATATATGTTAATCTGCATCTGTCAACAATTGGAGCCTGTTCTTTTTCTTCAAGGAATCTGGCAAATTCGGAATTATTGGAAGTTGCAATAATCAGAGTATCGAGAGGCCACTTGAAGCCTTCAATTTCTATTGTTCGATTTTGTATGACACCCAAATAGACTTGAACTAAATCTCTTTTGTTTTTAAATATCTCATCGGCGAAGTGGATTCCACCGCCAGCTACTCGTGCCAAAGCTCCTCTCCTGAGGTCAAATCTATATGGATGTGTTGTATCCGAAATATGAAGCAATCTGGTAATGGATTCCTCCCCAATCAAGTCAACTGCAGAACTTGTAATTTTATCTTTGGCAGCATATTTTCCGGTTAAAGTTCCCATTGTCTCGCTAATTGGTATTGGAAAAACTTCAATAAATTCAAGCATCGCATCCAGGTCTCCATTACAGTAATTTTTGATTTGTTCCCATATATAAGCACTGCAAGCACCGAGAGGACGATAATTGCGGTAATATTTTTCTATTTGTTTATCTTTTGCACCTAACTTTTCGAAAAACTTTATGTTTTCCTCCTTTGTTTGGAAAAGGTTCATTGCTAAAATCATTGGATCTTCATAGGTCTGAGACTCGATGAATCTTATCTTGCCATAGCCACCAAGTTTTTCGAGATTATTAAAACGGAAAGTATATCTTCTGTTTTTATCTGTTGATGTAAATTCTCTATATGCTTTGTTGAGAAAATCAACAAAGTATGTTTTGCCATTTCCGGGTTCACCAATTAAAACAAAAGCCAT
>CALHRB010000244.1 GCA_938038165.1 Candidatus Kapaibacterium sp.
AGCATTTGAAAATTGTAGTATCATTAGAAATTTTATCTCCGTTAACAAACAAATCATTTTTAGGTAATGGTTTTAATCTAAGATAAAAAGTATCGGATATAGTTTCACAACCATACTCATTTCTGACTTTACAATAATAGAAACCATTTTCTTTAATTATAATTTCTTTTGCTATGCCTCTATTAAATTCTTCATTATTTCTAAACCAAATAATTTCTTTGAAATTATCATTAAAAGTTGCAGCTAAATTAAAGCTATCCCCTTTGCAAATTTCAAATTGATTTGCATTTAATTTGGGCTTGTTCGGGTATAATTTTATAGCATTGGTCTGGGCATAGCTGATTTCATTGTAAGATCTTCCTCTGGCAAGTGTTGGTTCGTAATCCTCTCCTAAATCATCTTTATTGAATCTGAAAGCAAAAACAATATAAACGTATTCTGTTCCACATCTCTGATTATATTTGTCATAAAAGTTTAATAAATTTGAATTGTTTATAACGGCTATTACTTCACCTGAGCCAATCTTATCACCAACAAAATAAATTTTACCGTCCTCAGGAGTATTAAGGTAAGCAACCGAATCAATTATAACTCTAACTAAGATATATCCAGATAAATTATCGTCAGGAAAAATATCAGTCATCTTGTTCCACTCGAGATAGTTTTGATCGTGAAATATTTCAATTCTCAAGTTTGGCGAAATCCATTCCGGATGCCTTAAACTCCTCCAAAATAGTTGATTATAATTTTGATAACTTGATGAATTATTTGGCTTTCCTTTGGTTATGAAAGAATTTGATTCTTCATTCTCTGAATTTCCGTAACCAGAGCTATAAGCAGCAAGATTTGTTCCCGGAACAATTCTTAAACTACTGTTATTTTGTATTGAACTGTTCCTGCATACTTTGGGATAAGGTAAATTGACATAATCGCCCTTAGGTACAACAGGAATATGAGCAAGAGCATGAACATGATTGTCTTGACCATCAAGAAGCTGAATGATGTCCGAAGTTTGGGCTATATTCAATGCCTTGAAACCCCAATCGGTGGCTGTGTCGCAATCAAAACACCTCTTTTCGAAGTAATCTGTATTTTCTGCATCTAATTCTACATAACCGTCGCTTTTATCGGTATCAATGTTGTAATTAGTATTTCTTCGATGATTTATAACTATAATTGTCCCAGATCTGACATTTTTCCATAGCGGATGATTACGAAAACGAATACCGCCTACCCAGGAATCCGGAGTGCCTGATGAACCTGCATTATCTCTAAGAGTGAAGCCGACAAGGCTTATATTATCTTTGATAACTAAAAGCTCCGTCCATTCATTCCTGACCAAATTAGAATTGAAGTATTCGCTGATAACAACTGACTGACATATCAAAAAACTTTGAGAAAGAGAAAAAGTTAATATTAGAAATATGATTTTTTTCATTCAGTCATTCGTGAGAATTCTAAATTGAAAATTAATGATAATCACTAATTTAAAAAAAAAATTGATTGAATTTAAAATTTTACAATATTTTTTTGATGAACTCTTTTTTTAGACATTATAACTTTATTTCACAAAAAAGATAATCATGAAACTTTTATTTCTGTTGCTATTTTTTTGTATCTCTTTAACAAATTTACTTTTTTCAAACGATGATGATATATATATAAACCGTTGCGGTAATTTTTCGCTCAGCAATAAAAAAGAAAGACTGCAAAAAGTTTATATTGATTATGATTCGCTCGGCAGACCGAAGATGCAAAAATCTTTTACTTCGAAGTCAAGCAGATTTGTAATCCATTACAATATTTCAGGAAAAGACTCAGTAAATTCCACAGACCGTGATAAGAATGGAATCCCCGATTTTGTGGATTCCGCTGCTTATTATTTTGACTATGCTTACCAGGTGGAAGTTGAAGAGATTGGTTATCTACCTCATTTTAGTGATGAAGGCAGAGGCGGCTCAAATGCTCTCGATGTTTATTTGATAGACTTAGGAAACGGCTCACAAAACGAAGTTGCTTATGGATTCACAATCGAAGATGGTGAGGTTTTCCCAAGAAAGAAATTTTCAAGGTATTATACCTATATTGTTATTGATAATAACTTCAGTCCCCAAGATTCGATAATACTCTCTGATGGCAGGAAAATACCCACCTACAAAGAAAAAGAATTTCAAGCATTAAAAATTACTGCTGCACACGAATATCATCACGCAGTTCAAGCCGCTTATGGTGTTGATAGAACTTCTCCCGCAATAAATGAATTAACAAGCACCTATATGGAATACAGGGTTCATCCCAATACTACTGATTACGAACAATTCGTTAGAAGTCTTTTCAGGGATCCGAGCAAATATGTTTTTGGATTAGGCAATCAATATGAAAATGGCTATCGGTGGTCTATTTTTGGTCAATATATGTATTCTAAATACAGTGATTGGGCAATGAAACGGTGGTGGGAAAATATAGGTGAAGGAATACAAGCCTATCAGGCACTAAATCAAACATTCTCGGAAAAAGGAAGTGATCTAATTGCAGAATGGTGTGAGTTTCTTCCCTGGCTTTATTTCACCGGAAGTCGGGCAATTCCCGGAAAATACTTTAAGCATTCTTACCGATATCCCGAAGTTAATTTTTACTATGAGAATAGCTTCTCCCCTCCTTCTTTTAATCATTCCAACATTCTAAAACCATTTGAATTCAGGTTTTTTAGATGCACTTTTAATCACGATGATTTAAATACTGAAACTGATATAATTCAAACTGCGGATACACTCGATTTCATTGTTACAAATACTGACCTCGAGGCAGTAATCAAACAAATTACAAACAGGACAACCCTCACAATATTA
>CALHRB010000245.1 GCA_938038165.1 Candidatus Kapaibacterium sp.
TTATCTATCAATTTTGCCCAAAGGAACTATCGAAAGTGCTGATAATATCTCAAAACAATTGAAGGCTCCCAGAGAATTTGTTTCTAAAATTCTTCAGTCTCTCACCGATGTTAATATCATAAAGTCCAAAAAAGGAAAATTTGGCGGATTTTCATTAGCGAAGAACCCTGAAGAAATTAAATTGATTGATATTATTAATACTATTGATGGTGATTATGTTTTTGACAGTTGCGTGATGGGATTTCCGGGTTGTTCTGATGAAAATCCATGTCCAATGCACTCAAAATGGGCTAAACTTAGAGAAGAATCACTTGAAATGTTAAGCACAAGCACCCTTGCAGATTTATACGAGATATCAAAAAGAAAAATCGAAAGGATGTAAATTTTTTTTATTTTTTTTAAGACAAAAAATTCCGATATTGAAAATTGTATTTTATTAAATATTCATAGCTTTTTTTTCTATGAGTGAAAACGAAAGAAAAAGTTCAAAATTCAAAATTGCCTTTATTATTTTAATCGGAATTGCTGTTGGTCTGATACTTGTAATAATTAGGGTTTCAAATGTTGTATCTTATTTGTCCGATGATCCTGTTGCCTGTGTGAACTGCCATATAATGACCCCACAATATGCCACTTGGTTTCATAGTAGTCATCGTGAGCAGGCTACTTGTAATGACTGCCACGTTCCTCATAATAATTTAGTCAGAAAATACTGGTTCAAAGCAAATGATGGATTTCGTCATGCTTCCATTTTTACGTTAAGGCTCGATCCTCAGGTTATCCAAATCAAGGATGATAGCAAGACAGTAGTACAGGAAAATTGCATAAGATGCCACATAAATCAGGTTAACTATGTTTCAGCTTCTTATGTAACAGGCAGAAATTTTAGGGAGGGGAAAGGAAATTTATGCTGGGACTGCCATCGTAGCGTTCCTCACGGAACAGTTCACAGTCAGGCTTCAACGCCTTATGCCAGAGTCCCGAGACTTCATCCTGCTTTACCAGATTGGTTGAAAACAAACAATATTAATAATAATAAGTGATTAATTATGACTGAAAAAACAAGCACTGGCAAAAAAATACTTTATATCTTCCTTTTTTTTGCGACTGTTATAGTAGTCTTTATTTTAGGTTTACTCGCAGCATCAATTTTCGAAAGAAGAGGGGAATCTGTTGCTCGGCTTGAACCTGTTAGGGACATAGCCGAATGGGAACCAAGAAATGAAATCTGGGGCGAAAATTATCCCCGTCAATATGAAACATACCGAAAAACGCTTGATACAGGTTTTCGTAGTAAATATGCCGGCTCAGCTACCATAGATTACTTGGAAGATTATCCCGATTTGGTTGTTCTTTGGGCTGGTTATCTATTCTCGAGAGATTTCAAACAAGCACGAGGGCACGCTTATGCAATCAAGGACATCCGTCAAACATTAAGAACCGGCGGGGTCGAATTTAGTCCTCAACCCGGGACATGTTGGTCCTGCAAAAGCACCGATGTCCCAAGGCTAATTCAATCTATGGGTGCCGAGGCATTCTATAAATCTAAATGGTCTGATTTGGGTGAGCAGGTCGTTAATCCTATCGGTTGTCAGGATTGCCATGAGCCGAAAACTATGGATTTGAGAATAACCCGACCAGCATTGATTGAAGCTCTCGAAAGACAAGGCAAAAAAATGTCAAATATTACCCACCAGGAAATGCGTTCTCTCGTTTGTGCACAATGTCATGTGGAATACTATTTCAAGGGACCAGATAAATATTTAACATTTCCGTGGGACAAAGGATTCAGCGCCGATTCGATGGAATCTTATTACAATGATATTGGTTTTAAAGATTGGGAACATAAACTAAGCAAAGCCCCAATGCTTAAAGCTCAACATCCTGACTATGAATTATATATGACAGGTATTCATGCAACGAGGGGTGTTGCTTGTGCTGACTGCCATATGCCGTATAAAGTTGTTGGCGGCGTCAAATTTACAGACCATCACATTCAAAGTCCTCTCAATAATATTGCTAACTCTTGTCAGGTCTGCCATAGACAAAGCGAAACACAACTGCTTAAAGATGTTTATGAACGTCAGGATAGAGTTGCCGAAATAAGAAAAATTGCTGAATATTCTTTGAGAAAAGCCCACCTCGAAGCTGAATTAGCTTGGAAAAACGGAGCCTCCGAAGAAGAAATGAAACCAATTCTCGAACTTCTTCGATCGGCTCAATGGAGGTGGGATTGGGTTGCCGCTGCAAATTCTGTTGGTTTCCACTCTCCCGTTGAAGCTCTTAGAGTCCTTGGCACTGCAATAGAACGCTCTGAAAAAGCACGTGGCTTACTTAACATAGTTTTTACCAAAAAAGGAGTTACCTTACCTGTAACACTTCCTGATGTTGGAACTAAACTAATTGCTCAAAAATATATCGGACTTGACTTAGAAAAAATTCTGCAAGACAAGCTCAATTTTATCCAAAATGTTGTTCCTGAATGGGACAAAAAAGCAAAATCCCGTCAAGGTTCTTTGCAGGAATATTAATATTTTTACCACAACGAAAAATAATTTTAGTTACAATTTGATTACACAATTTCCGTCCAAATTAGTGTTTTTTTAACAATTTTGACAATAAGTAATGATAGTAACTATAGATAAATCATCAGGTTTTTGTTGGGGAGTTGTCCGAACTATTGAAAAAGCTGAGGAAACACTAACAAATACAAACGAAAACGTATATATTCTGGGGCAGATAATTCATAATCCTCACGAAAGTTCAAGGCTCGAAGAAAAGGGTTTAAAAACAATCTCGCATCAGGACCTTGAAAGAATATCCAAAGAGAAAAATGTAAAAGTTCTCATAAGAGCACATGGAGAGCCACCATCAACCTACAAAAAAGCCGCCGAACTCGGTATTGATATCGTAGATGCAACTTGTCCTCTTGTAACTTCACTTCAAAAAAGAGTAGAAAAATTTTACAAAGATGATTATCAAATTGTGATTTACGGTAAAAAGGAACACGCTGAAATAATAGG
>CALHRB010000246.1 GCA_938038165.1 Candidatus Kapaibacterium sp.
GTAATTAGTGAAATATTCAAGATTGGAATAATTGTAGTTAGCAGTTGTCAATCCTTGAACATTTTCAATAATCATAGTAAATTCAGGATTTTTTGAGATCTGTAAGTTATAGCTACTTGCTTCCTGGGTAGAAATCCAACTAAGTTCTCCCTCTACTGGTATATTCACCCTATTGTTGAATGGGAAATATAGAGTTGGGGATGTAATTCTTGTTTTGAACGAGAAAACAGATGACCATCTTGAAGAACATAAAATACTTTGTGAACTGACTCTCCAATAATATCTTGTATTTGGTTGTAAATTCCTCAGGACATATTCGTTATTGACCAGATTAGTTGTATCAATTACTATTTCAGTAAAATCCCCATCTTTGGCAACCTGTAAATTATAAGTCTCATTCTGACTATTTCTTGTCCATTGTAATGTTGTGGTTTGTTCTTGATTGATAGACAAATCATAGGGTTTTAAGAGTTTTATTATTGAAACGTCACTAAAAGTAACTATTAATTCTCCGGGTCCGTTAATATTTGCTGATATGGTGTTCTCGGATTGATTGTAAGAAGTTGTTAGTAACGTAAAAGTCCCACGATGTTCATTGGGGCGATAGTAAATCTTTAAATTGTTTGGATTTTCAGTGTTTCCGATGTTAGAAACAGAAAATTTAATCGTGGCAGAATTATAGCTTACGTCCCTATTGTGAATAACCCATCGGTAAGGAAGAACACTGCAAGGCGATTCATTTTCTGAAAATTCCATATTATATGGTTGGTAGTTATGTTTAGAAACATATACTTTGCCTGATCCGGAAACAGAATTTAGAGTTAATTTAACACCTGTTGTAAATTTTGAATCATTAAAATCGTAGGTACCAGAAGAATTAACATTTTTTGTAACAGCATTCATTTTAAAAATATGTTTTAAAGCTCTGTAGGTTCCGTATTGGGTGCCTTCCATTGCAAACCGTATATCACCATTCCTTGTAACTTCGGACAATAGCTGTCCGTGGGTTCCCCCGTCGCTTCCACCCCATCCGATAAACATATCACCATTAGGTAATTCCTGAACGCTTCCCATATAGCCGGAGAATAATTCTCTTCCTGCATCATATTCCCATGTTTTTGTTACTGTTTTATTTGATTCATTTATTGAATACTCAACTACTCTGGAATATCTTGTTGGTTTTAAATTACCGTTATCAAAAAGTAATAATCTACCATTTGAATTTATTGAAATATCGTGTGTGTGTGAAAAGCCAAAGAAACCATTAATTGTATCATTAACAAACCTAAATTGATTGTTTTTGCATTTTGAACCGCCCATTCGCCAAATAATGGAACCAGTTGTACCGTTAATTTTTGTTATTTCATCCAAATTTCTGGAAGATAATAGATAATTGCCATCGGCATCCTTGATAACTGAGTTACAGTGAAAGGGAACGGGATTGGGATCGAGAAAATCACTTGAATCAGCTGCGTCAAGTATGTTAAAATGATCAAAAGTATTCCACATAAAAACAGCGTTTCGGGAATTCCTATCTATCTCCTGAATGACGAATCCAGTTACCATAGCATCCTTATTACCATCTTCAATATGCTGACTCATATCAATTCTTCTCATATCGGTAGCAAGCAGCAGGTAATTCCCATTGGGCAATATCTTGAAAGAGTGAAAATCTGCTTCATAGGGCGGAATTGCTTTGACCGAATCAACAAGATTCAAGTTTTCGTCGAACAAGTACCAAACTTTGTTTATCATATCAAAAGCAGATAATAATCCATTGGATTGCACCTCGAGGTTAATATATCTTGTCCCTTCATCCGAGAGTTTTTTTGAATAAGGAACATCACCATGGGTATCATAAATTCCAATATAATTTGTAGCAATGGGACCAATAAATATATAGCCGGGATAAGGATTATCATTAACAGTAACAGTTAACTGGGGAAAAATCCTACTAAATGCTGTTGATGATAATCCAATGATAAAAATAGTAATTATTAATAAATTCTTCATATACGACCTTTAATTTTAATATTCTTTAATTATTTTTATTAATGAAAATATACAAAAAGTAAAACACATCAAATGTAAATTAGTTACTTTTATTTCTGTAATTATTAGTATGATTTATTTGTAACATTTTTTACTACATTTTTTTTCTTGTAATAATTTGTAAATTATTCATAAATTCAAAAGTTAAATCAGTGATATTTTTTATTTTACAAGATAATGACTGAACAGAGCCATATTGAGTGTAGAAATATAAGTGTAAAATATAATGATGAATATGTTTTACAACACATCAGTTTTGATATAAAAAATGGCGAGATATTCTTTATTGCGGGCAGAAGCGGCTGTGGGAAAAGCACTCTTCTCAGGCAAATTATAGGTATCGAAACGCCATATGAGGGGGAAATATTAGTAGATGGCGAGGACTTTGTTCATTCTTATTCAACTAAAAGACAAGAAATTCTCAGGAAATTTGGAGTAATGTTTCAATCAGGTGGTTTACTCGCATCATTAACTATTGGTGAGAACATTGAATTAGTCCTCGAAAAATTTACTGATCTTACTCAAAATCAAATCAAAGAACTTTCTTTGCTAAAACTCGCTCTGGTTGGACTTGCAGAGTTTTATGATTTTTACCCTTCAGAAATAAGCGGCGGAATGAAAAAAAGAGCGGCTATAGCAAGAGCCTTAGCTCTCGATCCCTCAATTCTTTGTTTGGACGAGCCTTCTTCAGGACTTGACCCTGTTACTTCTGCTTCACTTGATTTATTGGTTAAAGAACTGAATAAATCCCTAAGAACAACTGTTGTAGTTGTTTCTCACGATCTTAGCAGCATTATGACGATTGCCGATAGAGTTCTGGTTCTTGGGCGAGACATTCGTGGGATTGCCGCAATAGGCTCTCCATCTGAATTAAAAGAAAGGAAAGAAGATGAAAATATTTATAAATTTTTTAATAGATTACCCTAATATCAGAGGTATTTTATGAATAGTAGATCCAAAAGAAGAACAAGTCCCTTTTTAATCGGGATATTTGTTCTTGCTGGAACTTTAATTTTGATAGGTGGCATAATCTGGCTTGGAACTCAACAATTTTTGAAAGAGACAAGTTTATTTGTTACTTACTTTGAAGGATCAGTTCAGGGCTTGGAAAAAGGGTCTCCTGTCAAATATTTAGGAGTTCCGGTAGGCAATATTGAAAAAATCAGTGTGGCACCGGACGGCAAACTAATTGAAGTGTTGATGCAAATTGATAGTAAGATAAAAATTGATGAAGATTTGAGAGTGAAAGCCGAAATGTCTGGATTAGCCGGAAGTAAATTCCTTCAACTTCACTTTCCTTCTGACACTCTGATTTCGAGGATGCATCCTTTGTTGTCTTTTAAACCTATTTATCCTGTCATCTATTCATCACCATCTGGTATAGAAGAAATCGAAATAGCTGCAAGAGACGTGCTTAACAAATTATTACAATTCAGATACAAAGAAGTTTCAGAAGAAATGGTCTCTTTTCTGAATTCCTCCACAAAATTCTTTAGTAATCAAAAACTTTATAATATTATTTCTGAACTTGAAAAATCAAGCCAAACCCTGTCAGATATTTTAGCAAAAACTGACAGTTCGGCTATACTCGCTAATTTAATTAATACAACTGAAAACCTGAAAAAGACATCAACAAATCTTGAAAATCTCACTGATACTATTCAATCACAATTTCAAAGGATAGATCTCCCCGGAAAGGTAACAAGTATTGTTTCAAAGTATGACTCGGTAATGATGAAGACAAGTGAGATGCTCAGCATTCTGGGATTAAGGACCGAGACAGTCCTTTTTAATATGGGTGAAACAATGCAGGGGGTTAATTTAACAAATAAACAATTGCAAAGATCGTTGAGAAAAATTACCCAAAATCCGGGACAGTTATTGCTATCAGAACCTCCGCCCCCCGAAAAATGATTATTAGAATTATTCAGAAATTTAATATTAATTAGATATGAGAAACAAAGGTTTGACCAATAAGAATGGATTGGTTCAACAACTTGGACTGTTCACAACCATAACAATTGTAGTAGGAGCGATGATTGGTTCGGGAATTTTTAAAAAACCTGCTATTATGGCTTCTCAGCTTGGATCTCCGGAATTACTTTTATTAATTTGGGTTGTTGCAGGAATAATTACTTTATTTGGAGCATTAACCAACACAGAAATTGCAGGAATGATATCTGAAACCGGCGGGCAGTATGTCTATTTCGAAAAGATGTATGGTGAATTTACAGCGTTTCTATATGGTTGGGCAATGCTTGCTGTTGTTCAAACTGGATCTATTGCTTCAATCACTTATATTTTTGCAGAATACACCCAGTATTTTTTTCCATTACCACACCTGTCGGAAGAATTAGAAAAAAGTTTTATTTTGTTCATTCCCTTTATAGGAGAAGTTACTCCTCTTGCCAATTTAGGAGTTAAGTCATTAACTATTTTGGTAGTAATATTTTTGACAACAGTGAATTATCTTGGAGTAAAATTTGGCGGCGGGCTCACAGCATTTTTTACGATTATGAAAGTAATGGCGATATTATTTTTGGTAATTTTTGGTTTTGCGAGTGGGAGGGGTTCCTTTGAAAATTTCAGAGCAGATCTGACTTTTCAATCATCAAACGTGAGTATGTTTTTTGGAATTATTATGGCTTTTTCAGGTGCTTTTTGGGCTTATGACGGGTGGAATAATATCACATATATTTCCGGAGAAGTTAAAAATCCCCGAAGAAATATACCTATGGGATTGTTTTTTGGGACTTTAATAGTGATTATAGTGTATTTGCTCATTAACCTGGTATATTTGTATATCCTGCCAATAGATGAGATGGTAAATTCAAAGCTTGTGGCATCAGATGCAGCGGCGAAATTCCTTGGTGTCTATGGTGGCGGATTCATAGCGGCGGCTGTAATGATTTCAACTTTTGGAACATCAAATGGAACAATAATGGTGAGTGCCAGAGTTTATTATGCTATGTCGAAGAATAAAGTTTTTTTTGATTTATATGGAAAAACCCATCCTAAATTCCACACTCCTGCAAATTCACTTGTATTTCAGGCAGTATGGACTTCTTTGCTCGTTCTTAGTGGTACATTTGACACATTAACCGACATGTTGATTTTCGTCAGTTGGATTTTTTATGGTTTAGGTGCTTTTGGTGTTTTTGTTCTGAGGAAAAAGATGCCAGAGCATCCAAGACCCTACAAAGTATTTGCTTATCCTTTTGTTCCAGTGATATTTGTCCTTTTTTCAATTTTTTTTGTAGTTTTTACATTATATTCAGACGTAATAAATTTCACGAATAACAACTTTGCCCCCGGTGAACCAAGAATTATAAAATCACTTTTTGGTTTACTGCTTGTCTTGTTGGGCGTGCCATTTTATATTTACTTTAAGTATAAAAATAAAAAACTGTGAAGATTTTGTTAGGAAAATTCAGTATTGTGTTATATTTTTAGAAAAGCATATTTTAAAAAAGGATGTTTTAATAATCGAGGTACATATGTCTGCATTAGTTCTCAATATTCACTCAAAAACACCCGAATTGAGAAAAATCAAAAAAGTCGCTGAAACAATTAATGATGGTGCTGTCATACTCTACCCGACTGATACGGGCTTTTCATTAGGCTGTAATTTGTCGAATAAAGAAGGAATCGAAAGAATCAGAACAATAAGGAAGTTGCCAGAACACAAAGAAATGACTTTTCTCAGCGATTCACTGTCTAATGTTTCTGAATTTGCCAAAGTTACAAATACTGCTTACAAAACCATTAAAAGACTTGTCCCGGGACCAATCACATTCATCCTACCTGCAACAAAACTAATCCCACGTTACGCCCAGGACCCAAAAAGAAAAACCGTTGGGATGAGAATCCCTGATAATGTATTATGTCAAGCAATAATTAAGCAACTGGGACATCCGATCATTTCTATAAGCGCAAAGGATCCGCTTGGAAGACAATTTGACGATTATGATGAATTTGTTCAAACATTCAATAATCAGGTAGATTTAATAATCAAGATGGATGAATACAGTTTTGTTGGTGAATCAACTGTTGTGGATATGACTACAGATGAATTTGTAATATTGCGTCACGGAGCTGGAATAACAAAAGTGCTTGAATTTATTGAATATAATGAATGAAAATGCAAATCAAAACATAAATTGCTGAGATTCAGTCAATCCTTTTGAAATGAATAATTCAAGCAGTTTATAACCAAATTTTTTTGTTTTTATCAAAGCTTCATCCATAAGTTTGTCGGCTTTCTCGAGGTCGCCGAGCAAAAAAAGAAACTTTGCCTCAATAATATTTTTGTAAATGCTATAGCTGTTCCTTGTTGTTTGGTAAAGGTTTTCGTGATAGTCGTTCAATATGACAAATCCATTTTCGAGTTCTCCTGTTTCGAGGTAGGAATTAGCAAGAAATACTTTGGCAAGATCAATTTCAGGGACTCTTAGTTTATTAATGTATTCGTCATATTTTGGGTAAATTTTTTCCCATAATGTTTTTGTTAGTTCATATTCTTTGCAAAGATTCAAAGCAAAAATCAATGCAGAATGGTAACAAGGAATAAATTCATTGTATTTAATTGAAGTATGAATTTTTTGTTCATATTCAAGGATAGAAGAAAGCAATGTGGCTGGCAAAGCCCCTTCAAAAAAATAATAATAAATAGCTTGAAAAGCCATAAGTCTTCCCAGCAGAAGCGGGTGCAACTCTATAGGATTAAAATCGATTTTTTCGAGTATGCTTATTTCATGCTTAGCCTCTTCGTACTCAGCTTCGAGTATGTATTTATAAAGGAGTAATGAATGTCCGAATATTTGACCCTCCGGTGTTTTATTATAGACTAAATAATACCAAAGTGCCTTGCCATATTTAATGGCAAGATAATCAATATCAACAAAAGTTTCAAAATACCACTTTTGCCAATTTGTATCGGCTGCAAATCTGGGGATTAGCACATCAAAGGCAATGTTGTCGTGTCTTAATGCTATTCCAATTGTTTGAATGGTTTCCCAGTACTCATCAAAGTACTGAAATTTATCCTGTTTTGTAAAATAATCATACTTTTTTATTAATTTATTCAGGTTAAAAACAACATCATATTCTTTCTGGAAAAAGGCGAGTTTGATTAACCATTTGATTATTTCGGTCTTAAGCTGGCTATTCTGGAATCGTTTGAAAATAAATTCAAATGTTGAAATTGTAAGTTTGTCGTCTTTTGCTGCATAATGAGTTGCTATTAAAAACTCGAGCAAATTTTTATGACCGAACTGGACATGGATAGTCATTATTCCGAAATTATTAAAATGCTGATATTCCCTTAGAATACCGAAGGATAACAATTCATGATAAGCTTTTGTATTGTTTTTAAAGAGATCATTTTCCATTAGTTTCTTTTTGGGGGCTGAAATACCTTTGTAACCATAATCAAGTTCTTCGAGGATAGCCTGAATTACAGCTTGTTTTCCTTCGGCAAAGCTACCTGCGGATATTTTAGTCCTGATAAATTCGATAAATAATTCTGTTTCACTTTCGGGGACTGCATTTTTTTCTTGTATTAATTGAATGAACATCTGGAAATACAGAGGATAAGAGAGAACGTAAGAAAAGTCTTCGGAGAGAATTACTTCTTCAAGCTTTTCATATAAATTATCCTCGAAATTATTGCGAAGATTTCTTGCAATTCTGAACATTTCATCGGTATTTAAAGGGGGAATATTCGTGAAATCTTCATTATAAACACGAAAAGGCACATTAAACCAATATTTTTGAATATTTGGGAAATTATTGTGATAGTGAACAAAACGGTTCCAGGTGAGGTTCCTCATCGCTAATATGATTTTAAGCCAGGGTGTTTCAGTATTAAAAGCTATAAGATTTAAAATTGCCAATATTATTTCTCTTAGCTGGCTATCCTTGGTAGTTATTTCATCAACAGCGTCAAGGACGAGTATCATCTTTCCCTTTGGCGGATTATCCCCGGAAAAAATTTCTCTATAATTTTGGGTGTGATTTAAACCAATTTGACCGGCTAACCAACCTGCAAAATCGAACCCCCTGACAAGAAATCCATTTAAAATGCTCCCATCTATGAACCAGACAATATCATTTTTATAAACCGGTGAATCGGAAAACCATATTGTTTCGACTGTTTTGGAGAGAAGAGTGGACTTTCCATATCCGCCGGGTGCTATAAAGGCTGTTGCAGAATAATTTGATTCAAGGAAATCGAGTATGTGTTCTAATGCGAACTCTCTTTGAATGGCATGCTCATAAGAGATACCGGTTTTTTTCTTGAGTGCCTTTAAGTTGAATTGAGATATAGATTGAGAATTTGATTTTAAAATTTCCCATGTGATTTTTTTTTCGGTTGTATCAATCTGATCTATAAATTCAAAAGAACTTTGTTGATACTGTGAGTCTTTTTCGCCAATATCTTGCCATGAACTATAACCACTAAAAATTGCTAATGTGTCTAATGTATAAGGAGACGGTAGATTTTTTGCTGGATCAAGTCCAAAAAACCTTCTTAAAGTAGTGATGCCAATCGATCGGTCAGTCTTTTCCAAAATCTTATCAGCCAAAATCTCACAGTCTGAATGCGTTCCTATCTGTCTGCCAAGCGTAATAATCACGGCATTTTTTAATTTCTCAAGCTTATATGGTGATATATTTAATCTCTTTCCCATATTTTTAAAAAATGGAGGAAATTGGAACTTTTTTTAACAAATGTTGTATGTTAATTTCGCTCTCGTCAATAGCTTATTATGTATTTAATATGTTTTACATTGTAAATTAAAAAAAATTTTTCAAATATTACTTTTTGCAAATATCGTTTATTTTTAAAAATAATTAATTGAGGGTCTTATGAAATTTGTTTATTCCCTATCAAAAGAAGAAGAGAAAAAATTAAACAGAATAATTCGAAATGGGGCTACTCACAGAACTCGCCAGAGAGCTCATGCTATAATGTTAAGTTCAAAAAAATATCCAATTGAATCAATTGCTGTAATTTTTGATGTTCATAGAGATACTGTTAGTCGTTGGATTGATGTATGGACTGAAAAAGGAATTCACGGGCTTTTTGATGCTCCTAAACCTGGCAGACCAAGAATAAAATCAAACAATGGAAATTTTAATCAGGGAGTTTCCAAATCTTTCAATTAAACACGTGGGGTTTTATTCCCATAAACATTTTAATGTGTTTAATTTATTATAACCTTAGTTCCCGGAAAGTAAGTTTTGATTTTATCAATTTCTTCGATAGTAAATTCGTTTTTACTCAAATCCAATACTTGCAGGTTCTTAAGTTCAGAAATCGTTTCGGGCAAAGTAGTTAATTCATTATAACTCAATTCTAACTCTAATAAATTATTTAAGTTGCCAATCGAATTTGGCAAACTTTGTAATTCATTTTCATATAGTATTAATTTCTTGAGATTTTTTAATTTACCAATAGAATCCGGTAGGGAAACTAATAGATTTTTGTATAATCTTAATTTTTCCAGATTTTCCAGATCACCAATTGTTTCTGGAAGAGAGGAAATATTATTTTCGTGAGCTTCGAGTTTCTTCAAGTTTTTCAGATTTCCTATTGAGTGTGGCAGGGTGATTAAGTGATTGCCGGAAACTCTTAATTTTTCTAAATTTTTTAAATTACCGATTGAATCGGGTAAATTTATCAAGTCATTGTCATTCAGGACAAGTTCTTTTAAATTGACTAATTCACCGATACTATCTGGTAAATATTTTAGTTTGTTATGATTCATTCCAAACCATTCAAGTTTATTAAGCAAGCTAATTGATTCAGGAATATAGTAAATTTCGTTCCAACTAAGGACTAAGGTCTGTAAATTAACTAAATTTGTTACAGCTAAAGGGAAC
>CALHRB010000247.1 GCA_938038165.1 Candidatus Kapaibacterium sp.
TAATGAATTCTGTTTTCCCAACTCCGAATTTCCCACCGACGAAGAAAATGAATTTATTATTATCTAATTTACTTTTGTTAAGTAATTCTAAAACATTATTTTCTTGATTATCAAATAGATTATACATTACTAAAATATAAGTTTATTTTTTACATCATTTACAAGGAAATTTTAACTTGACCGTTGTGCCTTCGCTTGTTATGACAAATTCAGTCCCATCACTAAGTTCATTCATAAGAAAGATCCCACGTCCACTTTCCTTGAAAATATTATCACCTTGAGTGGGATCTGGAATAGATGAAGGATCAAATCCGTTTCCTTGATCTGTTACATTAATATAGATATATTCAGAATTAACTTTTATAGCTATATGAACACTTTTTGATTTATCGAATTTGTTACCGTGAATAACAGCGTTATTGATGGCTTCAGTAACAGATATCATAATGTTATGATAAACATCCTCAGAAATATTAGCATATTTTCTGACATCGTTAATAATAGGCTCAATAAGATTAAGCGTCATTAACTCGCTTGGAAAGTCCTTCTCATAATTATATATATCTTTATTCATTTACTCCTAATTCTTATATTGTTAATAATGAAAAAAGTTATCCAAAAAAGTATTTTACCAATATAAAAAAATTTGGAAAAACTTTCTTAATCTTATAATTAATTTCCTGAAATTCAAGCCAACCCCTGAATGAAACAAACGAACCTGACAAAAAATTTATTCCTATTTCACTTTCCAAAGATAATGACTGTTGATTGTATTCATCAGAGAAAGTTTTTGAGTCAGCTTTCAAAACACCAGACTTAAGGTTGAAAAAACTAAAACCGCAACCAAAGATGTTACTGATGTCTGTATTATAGAATATCATAAGTCTGTAATATTGCTCAAGGTTATTACTTTGTGGTGATTCTGCAAACTTTTTCCAATATAAAATTCCACGCTCAAAGTATCGAATGTTTATTCTTGTATTTAATTTTATATTTTTGAATAGCGGTAGCAACAAAGAATCCCTATAAGAAATTTGCCTGAAACTATAGCTTTTTATACCGGGGGCTATATCTTCAAAATCATAAACAGTATAGTTTGCGAGTATTTCAAATGATGGATTAGCGGAAAGAAACGAACTTCGATAATTAATTTCAGGACTAAATTTTATTACTCGGTTCCAATTGTTCAGAGCACTTCGCTGTGCTTTTATATAAACAAGGTGGTTTAATTGTAAATTCAAAGTTGCTGAGGCTGAGAGTAAATCCGAAAATTTTTTGGAATATTTTAAATCGAATATTGCATTAAATTCATCTCTGTCATCATAATTTGTAACACTAGGGGTATCAAATTGTAATAAACTTGTATTGATATTAAACAAAAGAGTGTCATAATTAGTGAAAATCAGGGTGAGAAAAGAATAAAGCCCTGACTTTGAAGAATTGTTATCCCGTTGACTTTCATTTGTTTGTAATTCATCTTTAATTGCTTCATTAATAGTAAATTTTTTTGTAATAAAATTGTCCTCATTTCTTAAATCATAAATAAATCCAGCTCTATGGACGTATTTTTCAGAGTGAAAATTTATTTCAGGATTAAAAACAAAAGTTAATTCATTTAAATTCTTACGAACAAAAGACATCGAGAAATTCGAAATTGAATCGTTGAATGCCCTTATCACTCTAAGGTTGTTTAGATTTATTCTGATTGTTCCAAATAATAAACCAGCTATCGCAAAATCACTTTCAAAAGCAGAACTTATTCTATGCCCTTCTCTTTGCTCGATATAATATCTGTCGGTTAAAACAAAAGGATAATAGATAAAATCCCTGTTCATAATCTTATAATCCAGAGAGGCATTTATCTTGTTTTCGCTGTCATAATCTTTCTTTAAAGCAAGCGAACAGTTCAAATCAGTATTTTTCCTGTCTGGATTTAATATTGAATATTTTCCTTTCAGATTTGAATTTATAATTAAATCGAGAACTTCGAGCTTTTCTATGTTACCGTTAAATCCAAATGAAGGACCCATAGATGTAACACTCAGCTGGGTGTTGCTTTCAAATCCGCCATTAATTTCAAAATAAGAATTCTTCCCGTAATTAATCCCCGAACCGAGCGTCCCGAGCAGAGTCTCCAATTTATTGAGTCCAATTGACCTTGAATCAGAAGATAGCAACCACGAATTATTTGAAAATAAATAAATTAATTTTGAAGCTTGATATTTATATTGAAACAAAAGTGATTGGTCATCTCTGTAACTCTGAGAGGATGTCTTTAGTGTAGCACTTCTATAGTTTTGCATTAAATTAAACTGCCCAAAATCACTGTCCAGTTTTAGATTGCCAAGTCCTGAAAAAATATAAGTTCCGGAGATTTTATCAAAGCCTAATTTCAAATAATTAGAGTCGGTTAGTTTCAATTCCTGAGAAAACGCTTTGAAAGCTATTATAAAAAAAAAAGAAAAAAAAAATGTTTCAATCTGAACATAATCAACTTAGAAAATCACTGGTATTTTTTTTTAAACAAGTTCGTTTGTAAATTATAACAAGATCCGAGATCACTTCAGGTGTTTCCTTGACAATGATTTTTCTCCCGCTTCGAAGAGTAACTGTAGTATCGTGCGAAGATTCTACAGTTTCAATTTCTTCAGCGTTAATAACTATTTCCCTTCCATCAACTTTGGTCAGTTTAATCATTATTTGTTCCTGATGTAAATATTTCCAATAATATTATCGGATTTTGTTATAGTCAATATCTTTTCAATGCTTTCCTTGTTTAATAATGTTCCTGCCGAAAGCAATTTCAAACCAGATTCTGTAATGATATTTCTTGAAAGAATCATCCCTTCTGCCAAATTATTTTTCTGAACTTTTAATTCAAGCTTAAATCCGCCTTTGGAAGAATTTTCGGCTAAATATTGGTCTAATAAAGCGATGATTTTGTGATCATAAATCCTACGTGCTTCATACCCCATTATTTCGACAATTTTTGTTTTATCATATTTTTTTTCGTTAACATACTCTTCGAAATCAACGACTACCCGCAAAATTCTTGAGGCAAGAGGTATCATTCTGGACATCAATTTATCAGGAAAACCGCTACCGTCATAATTTTCATATGTATGAATGATTATATCAATAATTTCTTCATAATTTCTAAGGTTACTCAGCATTGATTTAGTATATTCAGGTATTTTGAGCATATCTTCATTTTTTGGCATGCCATCAATGGTAACCTTACTAGCAATTTGACTATCCCTCAAGAATAATTTCCCTACAAAAAATAAAGGAATTGCTTTTTCGAGATTGGGAATTAAGTCCCTTTCAGAGCTGTAATGACCAGCAATCCAAAGTGCAGTTGATTTGATTCTTTCTGTCATCCTATCATAATTAGGATACCTCATCTTCAGGAAAGTGATTATCAGATTAAGCATTTTTTTATAAATCAAATCAATTTCCTCAGTCAAAGCATCCTTGATTTTCTCCAGTTCTTCAATTCTAAATTGATTATTAACTGTTCTGACGGCATTTTTTAATTTATTGATTATATCATCCAAAGCAAGAGGTTCCCTTATATAATCATCAGAGCCTGTTTGAATAGCTTTGATTGGGAGTTCTTTTTCATTTTCGGGAATAATAAGGATAAAATATAAATTTTTACATCCCTCATCTTGTCTTATGCTTTTTAAAACTTGTAAACCATTGAGTGAAGCTGTATTAAAATGAGAAATAACAATACCCTTGAACTCTTTGTTTCTCAACGATTCGATTGCTTCCAGTCCGTCATTAAACTTTTGAATGGAAATACCCGGAAAGGCTCTCAGTATAATTTTTTCGATAGTTAAAGCTCTCGAATCATCTTCGTCTATAATAATAAAGGGGAAATTAATTCCCATGTTAAACCTAGGTTAATTAATTTTAATAGGACAACTAAACAAAATAACAAATTATTAGCAATAAAAAACAACGTATTAGTCGTTTTGTTTTTCTATTTCGAGCTCTCTCAGTAAAGCCTGTCGTTCGATTTCGAGTTGACGAATTTTTCTTTGGATTGAGTCGAGTTCTTCGGGCATTGAATCAATTTCCAATCTGAGCTTGCTTGCGGCTTCGTCAATCAGGTCAATTGCTTTATCTGGAAGGAATCTATCCGTGATATAGCGATGTGATAATTCTGCTGCAGCAACTATTGCCGAATCGGTTATTTTAACGCCATGATGAACTTCATATCTTTCCTTTAAACCTCTTAAAATAGAAATTGTATCATCAACATCGGGTTCATCAATTATAACTTTCTGGAATCTTCTTTCAAGAGCTGGATCACGCTCTATATGTTTTTGATACTCATCAAGGGTTGTGGCTCCAATACACCTCAAATCCCCCCTTGCCAGAGCAGGTTTCAATATATTTGATGCGTCCATACTGCCTTGGGCTGAACCAGCTCCAATCAATGTATGAATTTCGTCAATAAATAATATTATTTGTCCATTTGATTCAGTTACTTCTCTTATAACAGACTTGAGTCTTTCCTCGAACTGCCCCCTGAAACTTGTTCCGGCAATCAGGGATGCCATATCAAGCATAATAACTGATTTTGATTTCAAGGTTTCGGGAACGTCGCCCGAAACTATTCGATGAGCAATGCCTTCGACAATTGCTGTTTTTCCAACGCCCGGCTCTCCGATCAAAACAGGGTTATTTTTGGTTCTTCTTGATAGAACCTGCAAAACTCTTCTTATTTCTTCTTCTCTTCCAATAACAGGGTCGAGTTTTCCTTCGCGAGCCTCATCATTGAGCAATCTGCCATACTTTTTCAATGCCTGATATTTGTCTTCAGGATTTTGGTCTGTTACTCTTGAAGTTCCCCTTATTGTCCTCAAAGCTTTAAATATTTCATCTTTTGTAATGCTGTTTGCTCTTAGTATATCTCCGGCTGAGGACTTGCTTTCGGAAATAGCTATCAATAAATGTTCAATACTGACATATTCATCCCTTAAAAATTTTGCCTCATTTAGAGCTAAGTCAAAAACTGCTGTCGTTGCAGGCGATAAATATTGATTTGATACATTCACATTTGACACTTTTGGCTGTGATTCTAAATTTTCATTTACCTTGATTTTTATATAATTCAGGTTGACACCAAGTTTTTGCAATATTTCAGGAACCAAACCATTCGGATCTTGTATTAATGCGGCAAGTAAATGTATCGGCTCGATTGATTGATTTGAATAGTTGGAAGCTATTTCTTGTGCCAATTGAACAGCTTCTTGTGATTTTAGTGTCAGTTTCTGAAAATTCATACTTGCTTCAGGAAAATTTATTGTTTAACATAATTCATCGTAATGAAGGAAATCAAAACTATTTTATTTTAAAATCATTAACTGCTTTTTAATAATACCGCTATCATTTATTAATAAAACATAATACAAACCCGATGAATAATTCTTCAAATCAATATGAAACATCAAATAGTCATATGAATTATTTATTTTAAACCTCGATTCCTCAAATAATTTTTCTCCCTGAATATTGAATAACATCAGTCTGTGTTCTCCTGATAATTCCGTACTAATCGAAATATCAACTTTATTTTCGGCAGGATTTGGGCTTAAATTCAAAAGGGTTTCTTTATGAAGAACAACTTTACTCGATTTAATCGCACAAATGCCAGTAATTGCAAAATTTCCATTCAAAGTTTCTAAACATATTTTACTATTCTTAAAGTTAAATCTTTCAATTTGAGTTATAGTAAGAGAATCACCAAGCATAACCAACCCACAAATTTCTGCCAATAATTTTGGCTCTGTCGTTACAAGAAAATTCCGTCCGGTTAGAGAGACTATCCTTTTATCATTTACAATTTTGAATGGAATTTTGGGTAAAAATACATAGGCATCGAAACTAATATCAGCTTGATAATCAATTACCAAATTCGTATTTTCTTTTGCAAGAAGTTTAATAAAAACCGGAAAACAGAAATTGTCATCTTTCACATAACCAACTGTATCGGGAATGGAAAGTTGAAATCTTGGAACACCAATTGCATTAACAAAGACAGTTTTAATTTCTTTGCAAGGTGCTTTTTCTAAAAATATCTTGATGCTATCTGAATAATTTCTTATTTCATCGGGGGTGAATTCTATCAGAACCTTAATACTATCGCCCGGATTAAGATTTGTAGGAATGGGTAAATTTGTAGAAATTTTTAAATTGGAATCTGCTTTCAAAAATATTATATCTGTCACATTATAGCTATCAGTTCCTGAATTATGGATATTTAACAAATAAGTTTCTTTATCTCCAATACAAACGGAATCAAGATTAATTTTATTAAGATAAGATAGAGTTAAATCAGCGGGTTTCACCAGAACTGTGTCGTAGGCTTTGCAGCCATTAGAGTCAATAACAGTTAGATGAAAAATACCCGGATATTTTACAAATATTGATTTTGTAATTTGCCCAGTTGACCACCTGTAATTAATAAAATTTTTATCGGAAATTAGCTCAATACTATCGCCAAGACAGACTCGAAAATCATTATCATTCAAAATTTTTACTTCTGGATTTTCGTAAACAGTTATATCAACTGAAGTCGTATCCTTACAGCCGAATTGATTTTCAATGATCAAAGTATAATGACCAGACTCTTTAACGGTAATTCTGCTTGTCTTTGAATTATCAGACCATAAAGCACTATGATTTATATCATTTGGTGAAGCTCTTAATACAACACTGTCGCCACGGCAGAAGCTGATGGGTCCAGTGGGGATGATAGCAGCTTTTGGTTTAGGATGGACTGTAACCAGAACGGTATCAAACCCTTTGAAGCAACTATCTTCGGTCATACCTTTGATTACATACCTTGTTGTTGTTGTGGGTCTAACATAAACATCTTTATTATTTGATACGAACCCTTCTGGAATTGATGACCATTCGTAATGAAACCCACCATCAGCAGTCAAAAGTACACTATCACCCGGGCAGATATCGCTTCCTTTGGCTGTAATGTTTATTGTTGGGAGGTAGCAGTTTCTGCAAGTTTTAGTTCTATAATAAAGCCCAGATAATATCCAAGAATAACAATCATTCCTCAATGGTTTGACTGCAAAGTAAGAAGATGTTTGATTTTTGAAAACAGGTGATTTCCTGAATTCAACATTCCAGAAATTACATTGAACATAATGGTCAGTCCCATTCATATTCATAATATACTGAGGAAAATATCCATATTGCATATCAGAAACTACCGAAAAAAAATAAGCATCCGATGAAAAATCACAAACAGGTTTAAATCTTAATGTGTCGGAGGAACTTCTGCCAGCTTGCTCAGTATTTAAGCCATCCATTATGGTAATATGACCTTCGTATTCATCAGTATAATCTTTGTAAATGATTAATAGGAAAAAACCATCAACTTCCCACTCAGATGCATCAGTGCTGATGATGTATTCTCCGTTTCCAGTTATAGAATTTTTAACCGAGGCTCTATATCCGCTTGTATATAATTCACTCCAACACTTATCAGTTTTTTGACCTGTTTTGGTAGTAAAATAGTAATCAGCTTTATTAAAAGGATTTATTACCATTAATGAAATTGGGTCAGTTCTATTTATTGAGTCAGATAAAGTAGTCCAGATAAATGCATCAATAACTTCATAGCATCTTTCAGGCAAACTGTCTATCTTTAATTTGCAGGGCAGTCCCGACCCAACAGGGATTGTATATCTATTTGTTACCTTTTGGTAGGCATAAGCAATTTTCAAACCACACTCTGATTTTTCGAATACCGTATTTTTAATCTGTGCTAATGCAAAAGAATTTAGCAGAATTAGAATAAAATATATTTTTAATATTGATTTCATAAATTTTTATTTTGATATAAAATCAATTTAATTTAATAATGATACAAATAATATCAAAAACAATAATATTTATGTTGAAACTTTTATATTAATGTTAGTCTAAAATTTAGCTGTCAATGAAAAGAATATCTACCTGTTTTAACTATCATAATTCATAATTTGTAAAAACGTCGTTACATTATCAATAATTTAAGGAGCTAAAAATGAATCAAAGCAAGGGTAGAATTCTTTGGATTGATGACGAGATAGAGTTGCTTAAACCTCATATCATCCTGCTTGAACAACGTGGATATAATGTTGAAACAGCAACAAACGGTGAAGACGCAATTGAATTGGTAAAAAAAACTCACTACGACTTAACCTTCCTTGATGAATCAATGGTTGGTATCAGTGGTCTTGAAACATTACCAATCCTCAAAGATATAGACCCCTCTACTCCGGTTGTAATGGTAACAAAAAACGAAGCCGAAAGCGTGATGGAGGATGCAATCGGTCGAAAAATTGA
>CALHRB010000248.1 GCA_938038165.1 Candidatus Kapaibacterium sp.
CAAGTTTAACCGCTGTAACAGTAACTTTTGATGTTCCTTCATTATAAATATGTATCACAGAATCGTGAACAGTTTTGACTCTTCTTTCTTCCCAATCTTTTGATGTTATTCTTGGTCCGGGAATAATTCCAATTCCTTTCAAATTAGCAATATCATCAATTCCAACAGCATCGCTAATAAATTTTACATTAATCTCGAAAGGACCTGTTGCAGTTGGGGCAAAACCTACGTCGTCAAGATACACAATTTCATTTGGCTGCAGAACTATAGGTAAGGATGGCGTATAATTTGCTTTGAATTCGAATGGTGAGGTCATATCAATTATATCGGTTATCGTGAGTACGTCAGTCCCGACATTTTGAATTTGTAAGCCCTCGCCTGATTGTTCCTTTTTAAATACTTTTTTGCCAACAACAACAGCACCAAAATTCCAATCTTGGACAATAATCCTTGGAACAACTCCACGCCCTTCGAGAGGCCACAAGAAATCGGCACATTTGGTTTTTATATCAATTGTATCTCTGTCTTTATCATTAGGTGTTAATCCTTCTTTCGAAGGTGTATATGTTAAATCAATTTCCATTGTTTCTTTTGGCTGTAACGTGAATTCAGGAGTTCGACTCATATTAGTGATTTTAAAATCTCCACCGATTTTTAATTTAATCTCCCTAACTACAACTGCACTGTCACCTGTATTAGTTAAAATTGCTTTTATAGTTTTGGAATTATTCATCCTGACAGTTTTGAAATCAATTAAATCTGGAATTAATGACAATCTATCAGCTTTGTAAAACACGCTATCAACTGAATAATTACCCGCTCTGTCGGTTATTTGAAAAACAGCTTTACCATCTTTGGTTTTATCCCGAACTTTCAAGAAAAATGTATGATTATAGGTAACAGGAAAAGGTTTAAAATTATTTAAATCAAGATCATAATTATAACTATCATCAAGCAAGAAAATATCAGCAATACCCTGATCAACCTGACGTGGATCATCATTAGGATTTTTTGATGTTCTGAATTCTGTCGTTCTTATTTGATAATCACCGCAATCTCCGGTAATATAATATTCAGGTGGAAGGGTATCAGTTTCGTCAAGTTTATTGATAGCCATAGCAGCGGGCCAACCGTAAGAGTTATATTCACTAAATCCATAAATGTAACCCCCAAATTTAGTGTTACCCTTAATCACATGAGCACCTTTAGTCATTGGAATCTTAGCCCAATAAAGGTCGGTGGTTGGAATTTTGTTGTAAAGAAACTGAGGCACAATTGACCAAACGGGTTTACCATCTAATACAATACTCTTGAGCAGTTCATGATTTGGATCGTTTGGATCTCCAACTGCTATAATATTAAACCAGTTAGTATTGAATTCAGCACCGCCCTCAGGGGTTTGGAATACAGTAGATGGAATAAACTGCTCGGTTGGAACTACAAGAACCATAAAAGGATCGAACTCCGCTGCATTGTCCCATTCAGCAGAATAAGAATATTGCATAACAAGAACAGGTTTATCAGCTTCCCAAACCGAGGTGCCTTTGATTGATTCAATTTTGTTAGGAACATTTCTTTCCACATAAGCTTCTATGAATTCCATAAAATCACCGGCTTTGTTCAATTTATGCGGACCTGCCTGGCCAATTAATCTGCCATCGGTAAGACTATACCACTTTACCGAAAAAGTCGTGTTATCCTGTGAAGCCACTATTCTGAAAAAATCACCGTGATCATTTCTTTTAAATTCGACAGTAGTATATTTTTTACCCCAGGCAGTAACAGGCGGTACCATTTCGCACATCATATCCCTGCCATTCCATAAATCATAAGAAGGTAAAAGTGTTCTTTTATGAAAAGAAATTAGTCCTATAGGTTTATCAGCTGTGATTCTTGAACCTGAGATATCAAACTGACCTCTGGTGGTACCATCGCCCATTACACAATATACCTGACCTTTATTCAGATTAATTGTCCAGGTATCCCCAATTTTCCTTCCTCCAAGGGTTTTTGCATAGGCACCACCGACACCTTTGAGTACTATCCTAACCCTGGTATTGTCTTCAGTAGCACAAATAATAAATCCTGCTCCTCTTCTTTCACCGCCGCCTGTTATATTTTCAAAAAAATCATAATATGCAAGGTGAATATAATCAGTTCCACATCCGGAAGTTGGGATTGCAAGGTAACCATCGCTGGTAACCATCCTTGTATTCATAACATAGACTGAAATAGGTTGATCGGCATAGATATGAATGCCAAGGTCAAGGATTTTTTCACTTTCACGAACTTCCCATTGAAAACTTGTTTCATTTCTGAACGTATTAAATGTTGTTATTTTCATTGCCTGAACAGGTTTTGTTAATTTATAACCCAGTCCGGGAATTTCCAAGGTAACATTACAATTTTTACTTGAAGTAACATAAATGTCAATTGACCTTTCCTGAGTATTTCCAAGGGGTTGTCCGTCTGCTTCATTTGGAGGAATAGCAATATAAAACTCTCTCCCTTGCGCTGAATTAAAAAGCATTTGTTCTGGCGTTGGAATTTTTGAATAATTTATGTTTGGATAAAGAACAAACATAAATGTAGCTATAATAAAAAAGTATAGGTTTCTCATTGTTTTAACCCCATTTATTAAAAATTTACTATATTACCTTCAAAATAACATTTTTGATAGTATTTTGTTACAATATTTCTTCAATTTAATAATTTTTTTTGATTTTTATATATTGAATAAAATAAATAATATTCTTATATTTGACATCTAAATTTTTGTTAATTTTAAAAATTAATTTAAATGAGGGGCCTATAGCTCAGCTGGGAGAGCGCTTGAATGGCATTCAAGAGGTCAGGAGTTCGATCCTCCTTAGGTCCACTGGGGTCGTAGCTCAGTTTGGTTAGAGCGCCAGTCTGTCACACTGGAGGCCGCGAGTTCGAGCCTCGTCGGCCCCGCAAAAAAAGGGTTTGTTAATATTAACAAACCCTTTTTTGTTATACCTTATTATTGTTTTATTTTTTTATGACTACACCGATTGGCATATTCTCATCAAAATTACCATTGAGTACAGGATTTTGATTGTAATTTGTAAAATTGCTTACATTATTTTTGACATACGTAAAAAGTTCTTTAATTGTAATTAATGAATTTGAATCACCATCAGCCTCGCCCTTAAGCCCTTTAATAAGGTAATAGCTGAAAACTCCCTGCCTTAATCCTTCAAATTCACCTGATGTTTCATCAGATTTTGAGGACATCATTAATGCTGTTCCGCCTGCTCCTTTTGTTATTTCCTTATAGAACAAATCAAGCTGATCTTTTTCCCCTCTCTGAGCCATATCAAGACTACCGGAATTACAAGCATCGGCAATACATAGCTTATATTTTGCTTTACTTTCTGTAAAAATTCTATTTACTTCACCGTGAGGAACAAGATTATCTTGTTCGTATCCATCAAAAGCAAGGAAAGCACCATTTACACCATGACCAGCAAAGTAAAGCATAACAACGTCATTTTTACCAGCTTGACTATAGATTTGCCTCATTGAACTTAAGATTTTTTGTTTTGTTGCATCTTCGTCAATTAACAATTTTATCTGTTTATCGGGTAATGCCCCTCCTTCAGGACTTTTCAAAAAAGCGTAAAAACGATAGGCGTCATCTTTAGTATATCTTAAACTCTTGTTATGGTTATATTTTGATATTCCAATGACTATAGCCCAAATTTTTGATCTCTCCCCTTCAATATCTGTTTCAATACTGGTATTTTCAATAAACTGATCATATTCCCAGATACCGACAGTACTGGTTCCATCTTTATAATACCAAATACCCTTACCGTGAAATTGGTCTTTTCTGAATTCACCCACGTATTTTTCACCATTTGTGAATACATATGTTCCAAAACCATCTCTGAAGCCTTCTTTCCATTCACCATCATAATAATCACCATCAACCCACCAAAGCTTACCTGATCCATGCTGAACATTATCTTTCCACTCACCAGTATATTTGTCACCAACGGGCCAGATATAAGTCCCAAATCCTTCCTGATTATTGAATCTCCATTCACCATCGTAACTGGCTCCAGAAGTCCAATTATATTTTCCTTTACCATGTCTTTTCCCATTAAACCACTCGCCTACATATTTATCTCCATCCCCCCAAATATAAGTTCCCTGACCGTTTTGCAGATTATCCTTCCATTCTCCTTCATATTTAGAACCATCGGCAAAGATAGTTACACCATAACCATGTTGTCTTCCATCTTTCCAACCACCACTGTATTTACTGCCATCAGGATAGGTTTCTGTTCCCTGTCCGTTCCTGTTGTTTTCTTTCCACTCCCCGTCATAAATTTTACCATTCTTATAATAGTATTTACCTCTACCTTCTTTAAATCCATCAACAAACTCACCAACGTATTTATCTCCGTCAGAATAGAAAAATGTACCTTTCCCATTAAATCTTCCATCTTTAAACTGCCCTTCGTATCTATCACCGTTATCAAATTTTTTGACGCCTTTTCCATTAATGCAGTCGCCTGAAACGCATTGCGATATGCTCTCAAAATGAAAAAACAACTGTAAGATAATTATTAAATATACATATTTCATAAAGTTTAGAGTTTTTAATAAACAAAATAATTTATTCTCTGAAATAACAATAAAATTAGTTGCTAAATCTAATTTTCAGGACACTCCAGGTAAAGTTCGTATCTCTGTCGCTTTTA
>CALHRB010000249.1 GCA_938038165.1 Candidatus Kapaibacterium sp.
AAAAATTCAGAAATCACTTGTTTATGAATTATCAAATTGAATCAATGCTACATCTTGGATCGAGGGCGTTTGAGGAAATAAGCGGCGAGGTTGTTCAATCGACGACATTTATTCTAAAAAATAAAATAACTAATAGGTTGGGGACTTATTACCGTTTGGTAAACCAAAGTGGAAATGAAAAAGAGAAATGTTTTTTAGATGGAAAAAATATTTTTCAATCTGTAAACCAAGCTTACTATTCTAAAATTCCAGGTTCTCCAATAGCCTATTGGGCATCACAGCGTTACAAAGAGATATTTAGCGATTCATTATTAATTTCTGAAATAGCCGAACCAAGACAAGGAATGGCTACAACCGACAATAAACTGTTCTTAAGATTCTGGTCAGAAGTTGATCTAAGAAAGATGGGATTAGGAATAGAATCGAGAGAGGATGCAAAAACTTCTGGATACAAATGGTTCCCATATAATAAAGGTGGTACTTATAGAAAATGGTTTGGAAATTTTGAATATGTAGTAAACTATCAAAATGATGGTTATGAATTAAGAAAAGTTGTCCAGGAAAAATATAGACATACTAGCTATGCTAAAGACTTTTCAAAAGAAAAATGGGATAAATTAATAGATGTATGGGTATTAAAAAATAAACAATTCTATTTTCTTGAAGGTGTGACATATTCTTTTGTTAGTTCATCGCAGTTTTGTGTTCGTTATTCACCACCGGGTTGCGTATTCGATGTGGGCGGTTCTACAATCTTTCCTAATGACTCGAATTTATTTTATTATCTTGGATTATTATCCTCCAAGTTGGCTGATGCTTTTTTACAATTTTTGAATCCAACTATGAATTTTCAGGTAACTGATGTTGGAAAAATTCCAGTCATTAAAACAGGTGTTAAATTATTTTCTTCACAGATAGATGATATTTGTAAAAATTCAATCAAAATATCTAAAACTGATTGGGACAGTCGCGAAACCTCTTGGGATTTCGAAACCAATCCTTTAATAAAAAACTCTAATACAACAATTAACAACTCACTTATAGAATGGATTTCACAAGCATCAAAAGATTTCTTCCAGCTTCATCAAAACGAAGAAGAATTAAATAAAATTTTTATTGATATATACGGCTTACAGGGTGAGCTAACTCCGGATGTGCCTTTAACAGAAATAACAATTTTACAAGACGAATTAGATTTCAAGAAACTTAAGAAAGCACAAAAAAATGTTGCAAAGCTAAGAGAAGAAGGTTTAGAAAAATTTATAAAAAAAGATGTAGTAATACAGCAGTTGCTTTCTTATGCAATTGGCTGTTTTATGGGGAGATACAGATTAGATAAACCGGGCTTGCATATTGCTCATCCAAATCCCACTGAAGAAGAAATAAAAGCATATAAAATTAAAACACCACTGCACATTGGGAAAAAAGAAGTTAAGTTTGAAATAGATGAAGATGGCATTATACCAATGCTTGGCAGCTACGGAAGATTTTCAGATGATATAGTTATCAGGATAAAACATTTTATTGAAATGGTGTGGGGAGAAGAGACACTTACAGAAAACATAAACTTCATTCAGAAATGTCTGGATCAGGACCTTGAGGATTATTTAGTAAATGATTTCTGGTCATACCATTGCAAAGTATATAAAAAGAGACCAATCTACTGGCTCTTCTCATCAGAGAATGGTTATTTCCAGGTATTAGTTTATATGCACCGGATGAACAAGTTTACTGTTCAGAAAATTCGAAACAACTATTTGATTAAGCATCTTCAATTTTTAAGAAGTGAAATAGCGGAACTTGAAAAACGCAGCGCATCACTATCCAAATCAGAGGCAAAGTGGCTTGACGAATTAAGGAGCGCAGAAATCGAATGCAGAGAATATGACAAGTTGATGAAAGACTATGCAGACAAACAAATAGAGATTGATTTGGATGATGGAGTAAAGGTCAATTACGCAAAATTTAAAGGAATAGTAGCGGAAATATGAATTGTTTTATTCATCATTCCAGCGAAAGCGGACATTCCAGAGGGGTCATTTCGACCATAGGGAGAAATCTAAAATTTGAAGTTGGATGAGATTTCTCAGTCGAAGTCTCCGTAAAATGACATTTTATAGGTATGCAACAACTTGGAAGGCCATAATCTATCAATCTATAACTTGAAAATAAGACGGTATTTATCAACCTATAGCTTGAAAATTTTATTGATTTTATCAAGTTATAGTTTTAATTTTTAATTAAAAATGGTGATTTATGAGCAAAGATAAACAAAAGCTAATGATAGACCAGTTGGATCGTAGATTTAGAGAAATAAATTCAGTATTAAAATCATTTACTATCCCTTCTAATGGCTGGATTATTACAATTCGTAAGGCACTTAACATTTCGCTTAAGCAATTAGGCAAAAGATTAAAAGTGACATCACAGAATATAAACCAATTTGAACTTCGGGAAAAAGATGGCTCGATTTCAATTCAAAAGCTAAAGGAAGTAGCAAATGCTCTTGATATGGAATTCGTTTATGCATTCATTCCAAAAGATGGTTCATTAGAAAAACTCATAGAGAAACGAGCTAATCAAGTTGCTAAGGAGATCGTAATGAGAACATCTCACACAATGAAACTTGAAGACCAGGAAAATTCAAAGGAACGTTTACAAAAAGCAATTAAAGACAGAGCAGAAAAAATTAAAAACGAATTGCCGAAATATTTATGGGATTAGATCTCGATTACACAGATGGTCAGACTCCGCTTGATGAGGATGAGAAAGAAGGACTTTTAATCCCGACCATTACTACTCGTGGCGATTTAGATGAATTTGAACAACTTGGAGTTGAAAAGGCAAATGAATGGCTGCTTGGAAGAAGCATAAGCATTGAAAAAATTCTTTCAGAAGATTTTGTAAAAGATTTACACAGACGTATGTTTTCAGGTATCTGGAGATGGGCAGGTGAGTTTAGAAGATCAGAAAAAAATATTGGAGTTGATCCGGTTATGATCCCAATTCAACTGAGGAATCTGCTTGATGATTGCAAGTATTGGATTGATAATAGAGTTTTTGATGAGGATGAAATAGCTGTAAGATTAAGTCATAGAATGGTATTGATTCATCCTTTTGCAAATGGCAATGGAAGACACTCACGCTTGATGGCTGATGTGCTTATTAAAAAAGGATTTGGTAAACCCTACTTTACTTGGGGAAGTGTAAATCTAACAAAGCAAGGTGAGGCAAGGGATAAATACCTGGCTTCATTAAAAGCAGCAGATCAACAAGATTATAAACCTTTAATTGAATTTGCGAGATTATAAATTATGCTTTTGGAAAAAGTTAAAAATTACTTTGAAAAATATCCTGAATTAAAAATCCTTTTTCTATTCGATCAGAATAAAGAGCACTTAGAAGAATTGTCCAACTGGAATGAAAAAGATATTATACTTATAAAAGCGGATAAAGGGTTGTTTTATCTAAAATATCAACTAGAGAATGAACTCTCAAACAAAAATGTACTGCTCTATTTTGAATATGATGAGCCGCAAGGAACTGAAAGAAAAAAATTTGTACTACTTGATTTACTAAAAGCGAATAAAATTCTTTTAATTGATGATGTGGAAGATTTTATGATGCAATATAATCTTAAACCTTATCATAGGGATCGGGTAAACAAATACATAAAATTTCTTAAGCAAAAAAAAATTCAAAAAACTTTAAGTAAAATCTTAAAGGCAGATAGTTTTGATGATGAAACTATATTGAAGAAGGGTTTGATATGTCATTTATTAGAATTAAACACTATTGAGGATGAAACGATAATACTTGCAAAGTTATTTACAACATTATTGCAGAAGAATAAAGGACTGTTCAGTGTTCTGGATAGGATAAAGGATATAGATGGCGAATCTTATTTATGCAAACTCTTCGATGAGTACTTCGATATTGAAATTGCACAATTAAAAGAGCGGGATATTTCTCTAGCAATTAAAAAAGCCAAATATAATTTGATACTTCAGAACTATTCCGAACCTCATCCAAATGATACATACTCAAGACTTAAAATAAACAAACCCGCAAAGCTTAACAGGTTAAACTCATTCATTAACGATTGGTTTAAGGACGAAGAATTAAGTATCGAAATCGAAAACGTATTTAATGAACTTGCTTCGGATGTTGATGAGAGTACAATTTTAAAAAATTATGGTATAGATGGAGATTTTGGATTTTATACTGTATCATTATCATTAAATATAATACAAATTTTAGTTGAGTTAATTGAATTTCAACCCGATAAATCAATCAACATTCTTACTCAAATTGGGAATAACATCAGCAGCAGCAATATAAAGCTAAAAGATTTGATTGAATTTTTGCTGAGAGCAGCCAATGTATTTAAAATATTAAATTCGATGTCGTCATACATATTTGATAAACCTATCAACTACCTTGAAGAATATACAAACAAATTTGAAAGCATTGATTTTAACTTTCGTAAAGCTGCCCTGATAAACACGAAGCTAAAAAAATATAATCTACCGGGTGATTTACAAATTGAGAAAGTTTCAACACGCTTGAACAAGAAGTATGAAGATTACTTAAAAGACTTGAATACAGAATGGTTAAAGTGTCTTTATGACCACGAGTTTGAGTTTTTTAAGATTCCGGTAGTAAAACAATTTGAGTTCTATAAGAATTACATTTCCAAATCGGATCAGAAAATTGCAGTTATTATTTCCGATGGATTAAGATATGAATGTGCTAAAGAATTACTTTCGGTACTACATTCTGATCCAAAACATCAGGCGGAAATATCTTATATGCTTTCTTCACTTCCATCAAATACACGGATGGGGATGAGTTCCTTGTTGCCTCATTCTGAACTTCAGCTAAAGGGCGAATTTATTTTTATCAATAATATTTCCACAGAGGGGTTAGAGAATAGAGAAAAAATTTTGCAAATAGCTGAGAATGATTCAAAGATCATTAGTTTTGATAAACTACTGCAATTAACTCAGGATGAAGCAAGAGAATTATTTAAGTCTAAAATAGTTTATATCTATCAAAATGTAATTGATGCTGTAGGAGATGATAGAAAAACTGAAAACCGAACATTTGAAGAAGTAGAACGAGCAATAAAAGAACTAGCCTCTATGATTAAGAAAATACACTCATCCTTTAATGTTTCGAAAATATTTATTACAGCAGACCACGGCTTTTTATACAATGTAAGTGATTTACCTGAATCTATGTATGAAACTCTGCCAGATAATAAGAATGCGATTTGGAACCATAACAGGTTTTCAATTCTTAAAAAAGAAATTAAAACTGACAGCTACATTTTTGATCTTTCAAAAGCAGCTAATGTTAAAAATGATTTTAAGATTACTATACCAAAAGCTGTTAATAGGTATAAACGACAAGGACACGGCGTGCATTATGTTCACGGTGGTGCAAGTTTGCAGGAAATGATTGTTCCGTTGATTGAAAGCTCCAGGAAAAGAGAAGAAGTAACTGAAAAGGTAACATTCAAATTGCTGGGCAAGGATTTTAAGGTAGTTTCTGGAGCTATTAAAGTAAAGTTGATACAGGATAAGCCAGTAAGCAGCGATTATAAACCTATTATTATTTCTTGTGCTTTGTATAAAGACACCGATGAGTTGGTTTCAAATGAAATTGATTTGACTCTTGATTCAACCTCTGATTTACCAACTGAACGAGTCAAAGAAATAATTCTTAATCTCAATGTTAAGTATGGAAGCGAATCATTTTATAATCTTAAAATATTTGATAAACAAAAAGACCCGAATAAGTTGAACCCAATAGTAAACGAAAAAGTTATTAACCAAACATTAATTCAACCGGATTTTTAATGAGCTTACAAGATAAAATAATACAGCACTTTGAAGGTAAGGTTGTAAGAAAAGACCTTACTAAATCAATTAAAGGAAATGCTGTAGTTCCCACTTATGTTTTGGAATATTTATTGGGGCAGCATTGTGCATCTTTTGATGAAGATATTATTGCGCAAGGATTAGAGAAAGTTAAGAATATAATTAAAGATCACTTTGTACACAGAGATGAAGCAGAAATTGTGAAATCTACTATAAAAGAGCGAGCCAGATATAAGATAATTGATAAAGTATCTGCACAACTGAATGAGAAGAAAGATGTTTATGAAGCTACATTTAGTAATTTGGGTATTAAGAGAGTTACTATAAGTCACGATTTGGTAAGGAAGCATAAGAAAATACTTTCAGGTGGAGTTTGGAGCATAATTTCAATTGAATATTTTTTTAGCGATGAAACAACTACGCCGTGGCTGATCGAGGACATAAAGCCAATTCAGATATCAAATGTAGATATAGAAGAGTATATTCGAATAAGAAAAGAATTTACAAAGGATGAGTGGATGGATTTACTTGTGCAAAGCCTTGGTCTTAATCCATCATTTTTCAATTTCAGAAGTAAGCTCATACAAATTTCTAGACTCATTCCATTTTGTGAGAATAACTACAACTATATTGAGCTTGGACCAAAAGGAACTGGCAAGTCACATATCTTTTCTGAACTGTCTCCTCACGGTATTTTAATATCAGGAGGAGATGTAACGCAGGCAAAGTTATTTGTTAATAACACTAATAACCAAATAGGTTTAGTGGGATACTGGGATGTAGTAACATTTGATGAGTTTGCAGGTAGTCTTAAGAATCCGGACAAGAAGTTAGTTGATATAATGAAAAATTATATGGCAAATAAATCTTTCTCAAGAGGTAAAGATATTTATGGAGCGACAGCTTCTCTAGCCTTCGTTGGGAACACAGAACACTCAGTCCCATATATGTTGAAAAATTCAAACCTATTTGACGCACTTCCAAGAGTTTATTATGATACTGCTTTTCTTGATCGATTACATATTTATATACCCGGTTGGGAAGTCCAAAAACTTAGAGGTGAAATGTTTACGGATGGATATGGTTTTATAGTGGATTACTTAGCAGAGGTATTAAAAGAATTTCGCAAGTATGACTATTCAAATTTAATAAATGAACACATCGAGTTACATCCTTCACTCACTGCACGAGATAGAGATAGCATCGTTAAATCATTCTCAGGATTAGTAAAAGTATTGTATCCTGATGGTGTCCTTTCTCACGAAGATGCTATTGAGTTAATCAATTTTGCCATTGAAGGAAGAAAACGAGTTAAAGATCAGCTTTTAAAGATGGATGATACATTTGAGCAAGTAGATTTTACTTTTAAGGATACTATGGTAAGTAAAATTATTAGAATCGAAACTTTAGAAAATCTTAAATACCTTAGACCGCAAGAATCCCATCAATCGAAATTTACAAATGAAATTCAAAAAAAGGAGATTAAAAGAGATGTTACTTTGAAACCTGGTCAGGTTATTATTAGAGATAATCAGGAAGGTATTTCTTATGAAGCATTATTTGCTGCCTACCTTAAAAATGCAAAAAAAATAATTTTGGTTGACCCTTATATTAGAGTTCCATATCAGATGAAACAGCTTCTGGAATTTTGTCTGATGTTAGCAAAAAATAAAAGTAACGAAGAAGAAATTGAATTAAGTGTAATTACTTGGAATGAGCCAGATGAAATGTTAAAGCTCAGCTCAGAAAACCTGAATGAAATTGTAGAATCCGTTTTTGACTTAGGAATTAAAATGTCATTCAAATTTGATCCTAATCAACACGATAGGTATATTCTCGCAGATAATGGTTGGAAAATAGTTCTAGGAAGGGGGCTTGATATATTTCTTAAACCAGAGGGAAAATTTAATGTTGCTGACTTGTATCAGGAAAAAAGAAAATGCAGGGCAACCGAGATAACATACATTAGAGCCGAGCAAAATTAAAACCATCAAACAACTTCTTTTAGGAAATGTTATAGATTCTTAAATAGTTTATTTAATGTATGATCTGATAAAAAACACTCTAATATCTTATTTACATTGGATTTCTGAAAATCAATAAGCGAAATATCCTATTTATATAAAATTTCATTCGATTATTATTTCTACTGAGAAAATAATACTAATATTTTTTAATGAGTAGATTTTATAACCATTACAAAAATAGTGTAAATGTAAGGGAAAAAAGAGAGTGTTTACCTTTATAAGCGATTAAAAAAAACAAGGAGGTAGACGTGTGATTTGCGCAAGTAAGAATAAGATAGAATTTCAGAAAAAATCAACCAAGGGGGATAAATTTTATTGAATCAATACTGGAGATAATATAAATTTATTTAGAAACATTCCTGGAATTAGAATTTGAAAAATGTTTAGTTGGGATTTAAGAAAAAAGCATTAAGACAATGAAACGGATATTACCAGAGATCATTGTTAAAAGATTTGGAATGATAAAGGAAATCGGAGCTTCTGAATACCGGATATTCAGATACGGTCTTTTCAAGAAGTACTACCTTTGAAAATAAAAAGTAGATGAGATAGTCACTAAAATATTTATGTAATGACAAAGTTGCCGTGATATAAGAATTACATTCACTGTTACATAAATATAACTTGGCAATAAGCAGAATACTAACTTCTTTAAAGCTATTCATTGGTTATTTTGAACATATAAAAGTCTGGCAAAAAATTTTTCAACTAATAATTGTATAAATCAACTTTTTGATAATCACTATTTTGAACCAGTTTTATTGATTATACGATTTTAGAAAAATTATCGAATACAGAAATGAAGAAATTGATTTGTTGGATTGTGCACAATTAACTGATATCGGAGAAATACTATAGAAGAATAAGCATATCTATAATATAAATCTCTCTCACTTTGTAAATCAGAAATTATCATCGTTTTTTTATAGCCTAAACAAACTTCGTGATGAATTAGCGCACTATCAAATGATTACAATTGATTTGAAACAGGTTAAAT
>CALHRB010000250.1 GCA_938038165.1 Candidatus Kapaibacterium sp.
CACTTGACACTCTGGATAAAGCACTTTCAATAAATCCGACTGACTCTGAATTACTGAATCAAAAGGCTTTTACGCTGGTTTATGCAGATAAGTCTCGTTCAGCTCTTGATTTTATTGACTTAGCTCTAAGTTATGATCCTCAAAATGAAGAGTATAAATTCAATAAAGGACTGATATTTGAATCACTATTTGAGTTCGAAAAAGCCATAGATATTTTTTCTGAACTGAAAGAAAGTGATGAATTTGAGTATAAATCCCATCTTGAGTTAGCCTATTGTTATTACTTCAAGGGCGATTACAAAAATGCGGAGAAATATTATTTACATGTAGTTAATAAGAATCCTTTTGATTCAAGTCTTTGGCTCAACCTGGGTATTTCCTATTCTAATGATAATAAATATAACAAAGCCATTGATTGTTTTAACACAGTTTTGGCTATTGATAATAATTCATATTTTGCCTGGTTTTATCTTGGTAACTGCTATTCAAGTATGGACAGACTTTTAGAAGCTGCAGATTGTTATAATAATGCCTTAAAAATTTATCCTGATGATCTCGATGCCCTCTTTAATCTTGCAAGCTTATATGGTGACTTAGGTAATTACAGTGAAGCTATTAGATTGTTTACCAAGTCTATTGATTTGGATAACGATAATTATCAGCTATATTTTGGTAGGGCTATTTGCTATGAATCAACAAATCAATTTAAAAAGGCTTTAAATGATTATGACTCTGCTATCAGTCTTAATAAAAAAAATCCAGAACTTTGGTATGCCAAAGCAGAATTGCTAAACCAAATGGATAAGCCAAAACATGCATTAGTATGTTATAGAAAAGCCATCGAACTTAACCCCGAAAATATAGATTGCTGGTATGACTATGGATTAACTTTATATGATTTAGAGAGATTTGTTGAAGCAAAAAAAGCATTCCAAAAAGTTATTTATTTAAATCCACAATGGGCTGATAGTTATTTTGAATTAGCAAAAGTATATGCTCATTTGAATAATTTTGATATGGTTGCAAAATTAGTAATGAAATCTGTCGAATTAAACTCAGAAAAAATAATAGATTACCAATATGAATTTGTAAATTTACTTAAACCCAAGGATTATTTAAACATTGAAAAAAAAATATTAGCACATTTAGATACTTGATAATCAACCAACTTTTTTATGCCCTATTTTATTTGATTTATTCATTTGATTGATGTAAATTAATTATTTTTGTGATAAGTTTTTAAATTTAATTAATTGAGGAACCCTATGAAAATTTATTTTTCCATATTATTTATGACTACATTATTATTTTTCAGTGGGAATATTTTTGCTCAGGACGACCGATTAGATGAGTTAGAATTTGAATCGGCAACTATAAAAGAAGAAAAACCACCCTATTTTGCAATAGGAGGAGGATATACTGGAACTTTTATATTCACCAATTTTACAGAACTAAATAAAAAATTGTTAGAGCCAACTTTTAACTTTAGCCAGGATGCCCTTACAGCACCAATTTTTCTTTCCGGAGTTCAGGGTTTTACTGCTATTGGTATAATTCCAAATGTCCGACTTGGCTTTTTGGGTATGGGTGGCAGCAAAACAGTCGAAAAAAAAGACTCATTAATAAATTTAAATAAACACGTCGAATACTCAATGAGCTTTCAGGGTGTTTCCATTGATTATGGAATTATTCTTATGAAATCCTTAGCATTAATACCCGGAATAACTTTTGGATGGGGAACAAGAACAATTGAAGTTTATCAAGCACCTTCAGAAATTTCTTGGGATAAATTCAATGCTATAGCTAACCTGAATAATTTTTTAAATAGAGCCGAAGGCAATTTTTATTTCTTACAGCCAAATATTAATTTTGAATATGCCCTAACCCCATTCTTTATGATCAGGGCTAATGCCGGCTATGCTCTTTCATTTGGCGGCGAGTGGAAATTCAATAGAACAGCAAATCTTACCGGCGTTCCTAAAAAAATAGATGCCAATGGCTTTACTGTCCAATTAGGACTATTTTTAGGACTTTTTAATTATTAAAATTCAAATAAATTTCTTAATTTTGCAATCTAATTTTTGGGGGCCCTTAGCTCAACTGGTTAGAGCGGCGGACTCATAATCCGTAGGTTGGGGGTTCAAGTCCCTCAGGGCCCACTTATTTGAAAGTATTTTAACTAAATTTATAATGCTTTTTGACAGGTTCTAATATATTCCATACGCATTCAAGACCTTGCGAAAATGTAACATAATCACCTTTTTCAATTAGATAGTTACCTTCATCTGTATTTACAATTACTTTTCCTTCGAGAAAAAGACATTGCTCCTGAGTATCATAATACCAGTCAAATTCAGATACTTCTTTTGTCCAAATTGGCCAACTTTTGATTCCTCTTTCGATTATCTCTTTCTCGCTTAATTTTTCAATTTTAACTTTCATAATTATCTCCCTTAACAAAAATAAATTATAATGTGTCTGACGAATTATCTTCAAATATCAGCTTTTTTTCTTTAATACGACAGGCAGATATATACTTACAATGTTCACATTCGTTTAAATTTGATGGATGGACGGGAAATCGTAGTAATGAAATATTTTCGACAATATTTTTTGAGTGATCTATTGATACTTTGAGCACTTCATATAATTCATCATCGCTTTTTAGATATTGTCCGGTTGATTTGCCGAGTAGTATTCTTATCGGGTTCGAAGTAGTTATCATTAAACATTTGTAAAATTCAAGTTTACCATTTTTTGGTTTAGGTTTAAGGTTGTAATAAACAGTACCTGATGGATTTATTTCAGTCATTTTTTTCTGAAAAATATTTTGGGCGGCGATAAGATACAAAGGCATCTGAAAAGACATTCCATTTAGGATTTTTTTTAAAGATAGGTTAGAGTCCAGTTTACTTTTGTAATCAGCTATCAAAAAAAATAAATTATTATTAATTTCAGCAAATTCTATTCTGTCAATTTTACCTTTAAGCCAAAAATTATTGTCTATCATTATAGGTCCGAACGATAGCGAATCATTTGTGTTCAAACCGAATGATAGTTCGAATAAAGCAGGTAAGAAAACCCAATTATTCGATTGCTTTTCAATTTCAGCATGGAGCCAAATCTGAAGATATCCTGGATTATTATTGAATCCCAGAATGCTTTCACGGTCTAAATCATAAAAAGGATGATCGAATTTAATTTTTTGTAATTCTTCGTTGGTAAACTTAACAAGTAGTGATAAATAGTAATCTTTTTGGCTTGGATGAAGCATAACAGGTTTTACATCAGCACCAATACCGATTAAAAACTCAGTTATTTTTTGAAATTTTTTCTCCTCTTCGGGAGTTAATTTTTGGGTTGTTTGTATTTCATTGTAAAATCTTTGAAGTACTCGATGAAGCAAACTGCCAATTTCAATTGGTGGAAGAGCATAATCAACAATCAATGGTTCTTCGATGGATAATAAGTACTTAACGAAATATTTAAAAGGGCAAACAGAATAGGTTTCCAATTCAGTAATCGAAAAGATTTTATCTGGTTGTGTCTTCCTTAAAGTTTGATTCTGATCAGTTATTGAAGCCAATGTTTCTTCTGCTTGAGTTTGGGCTAAAGGTTTTTGTAAATAATTTCTAATGTAACCAATGTTCAATATCTGCTCGGTTGATAGTTGAATGTCAATTTTAGTAGAGTTAGATTTTGAAATCAAGTAATATAATTCATCAATGTTTGAAATACTTGTTGACCATTCAGTAACAGAGTCTTCAAACTTAGAAAGATCAAAAAGGCGGAGATCCTGTTGTTTTGATGCCGATAGATCAATTAGACAGCCATCTTCGTATAATGTTGATATTTTCAAAAGGGCATCAATAAATGAAGAGCGGACTTTTTCCCCAGAGTTGTCGCTTTTGAAATATGAAATATATATCAATTTTTCGTTGCTATCAAAAAATTCTGGGGAATTAGTCAAAAATTGATAAAAAAGCATTCTTTCAGAATGAACATGCCTTTTTTCAGAATCTGGAAGCTCAATTCCCAGAAATTGATTAGGTGTATATTTAAGTAAAAACTCACCATCAATTGCTCCACATAGAATCATAACCTTGAAAGGAATTCCTCTTGTTTGCTCGATTGATGTAATAGTTACTCCAAAGCCTTGCTTTTCGCTAATTTGATACTTAGTGTTTGTTATGGCAGTTTTCAACTTATCAATAAAAAAGTCAATAGAAGTCGAAAGATTTGGCATTAGATCATTGATTACAAAAGTAAGTTCCTCAACAATTTTTAAAAATTGGTTAATGGCTCTGGAATCATTTTCTGATTGTTCAAGCAATGCTTTTTTCCAGAATTCATCAACTGTGTTGTCATTTAAAATTGACAAATAATTTTTTTCTATAACCTGAATTACTTTAAAATTTCTAATTATTTCAATGATAATTTTTTGAAAATCGAGGACTGATATTTTTTTGATCTTAAATCTTAA
>CALHRB010000251.1 GCA_938038165.1 Candidatus Kapaibacterium sp.
CTCAGCCATATACCCTACTCGTATCTGACAAATATGCTTCAAATCTTACACCAATTGAAAATTCAGAATATTATTTCAATTATATTATTCCCACAAATATGGGTTGTTATAATTACTATTTCAACAAAGGAAATAACACAACTCTTACCGCGTCCGCTTTCCCCTCGCCTTTTTTACCTAAGCAGGATCAATTTATTAATATTCCTGTCCCAGCTAATGCATTTTTAAATGAAGAAGTTGAACTGTTTATTTTCGATATAGATTTCAATCAGATATACTATTCAAGAAAACCGGTTGTTGTAAATTCATCCAAAAGAGTATTACAATGGAGCGAGCTACCTCAGGATATCGCAAGCGGTGTTTTTCTATTTAAAACCCAGCATAAAGGAAAAGAAAATTGGGGCAAATTTTCTATTATTTTAAATGAATAATTACAGCTCTTCCCAGTTTACATTTTTTTTGCGAAAAATAAATGATACAGGTGTCCCTATGAAATCAAAATGTTTTCTGAGAACCTTTTCCATAAATCTCTTGTAACTTTCGGGTATTAACTGTGGATAATTACAGAAAAATGCAAAGACAGGCGGTTCGGTTTTAACTTGTGTTATATAATTAATTCTAAGGTCTCTGCCTTGAACTGCTGGAGGTGGTGTTTTTTCCAGTTCAGGAAGAATTAATTTATTTAGCTTTGCTGTTGAAATCCTGTTTTTTCTATTCTGATGTATTTTAATTGCAATATCAACAATCTTAAAAATTCTTTGTTTGGTCAGAGCTGAAATATAAATTACAGGAATATAGTAATAATTTTGAAGAAGGTTTTTTATTGCTGTGGTATATTTATCAGCAGTATGGCTGTCTTTTTCTACCAAATCCCATTTGTTGACAGCTATAATTATTCCTTTACGACTTTTATCAACCTGATTGATGATTTTTTTATCCTGATCCTCCAGTCCGAGAGTGGCATCAAGCAAAATCACCGAGACATCAGAACGCTCGATTGCTCTCGAAGTCCTTAGAACGCTATAGAACTCAATGTTTTCCTTAATACTGCTTCTTCGTCTGAGTCCAGCTGTATCAATCAACAAAATTTCCTGCCCATAATATTTAAGTACACTATCTATGGCGTCCCTGGTTGTTCCCGGAATATTTGTAACTATGGAGCGGTTCTGACCTAACAAGGCATTCGTAAGGCTTGATTTCCCAACATTTGGACGACCAACGATTGCAATTTTAAGCCTGTCATCTTTTTTCTCGACTGAACTTTTAGGAAGGTAAGATACAATTTCATCAAGGAAATCACCTGTGCTTCTTCCACTCAGAGCTGAAATAGGGAATGGCTCCCCCAGGCCTAATCGGCTGAAGTCATAAGCATTGAGGTCAAATTCTGGATTGTCACATTTGTTGATAACCAAAACCACTGGTTTGTTCGAGGTTCTCAAAATATTTGCAATATCGAAATCAAAAGGGGCAACTCCCTCTTTCCCATCGCAAACAAACAGAATAACTTGAGCTTCTTCGATTGCAATCTGAGCCTGTTCACGAATAGCCTTCTCTATTAAATTATCGCTACTTGGAACAAATCCACCTGTATCCACCAGCATAAAACTAATTCCGTTCCATTCTGCTACTCCATAAATTCTGTCGCGTGTAACACCGGGTGTGTCTTCAACAATAGCATCTTTTTTTCTCAATATTCTGTTGAATAAAGTTGATTTTCCTACGTTCGGGCGTCCAACTATGGCAACAAGATTCATTTCCTTTAAAATAAATATTTAATTAATTTGTAATATTAAAATCGAATTATTAAAAAATATATTCTTCGATATGGCAAATATACTGAAAAATAAGAGGATAATAGTAGGAATAACAGGTTCTATTGCTGCCTATAAAATTCCTTATCTTGTTCGGGATTTGGTAAAGAATGGAGCAATAGTCAATGTTGTCCTCACTCCTTCAGCAAAAGAATTTGTAACTGAAATTACTCTTGCAAACCTTTCTCGTAACCCTGTTATTTGCGAAATGTTTGACTTAAATGCACAAAAAGGTGGAGCTTGGCATATTCATCTGGCACACGAAGCAGATTTAATGATAATTGCACCCTGCTCAGCTTCAACATTAAGTAAACTGGCATCAGGGCTTTGCGATAATTCATTGACAACCATTGCAACCGCTTTGCCCCGAAACGTTCCTTTGCTGGTTGCCCCGGCTATGGACTCAACAATGTTCGAAAACCCCGCAACTCAGCGAAATATCAATATTTTACGAAATGACGGCGTTATAATTATCCCTCCTGAAAAAGGTGAGCTTTCCAGCGGATTGTTCGGAATTGGAAGACTTCCCGAACCAATTATTCTTTTACAAAAAATTATTGATGTTTTTGGAGAAAACAAGACTTACCAATCAAAATCAGATCTTAAAACCGGAGATATCACACAATCTGAAACACCAGACGAAAAATCAATTAATTTTGATCTGAAAATAAAGGAAGCACTCGAAAAAAACATCCCCTCCCTTTCCGATATTGTCGAAAAAGATAAATGGAACGCCGAATTCGAATTCACTAAATTAAAGCAAAATTTCTCAGGTGAAAAAAATTATATGAGCCTTGCTGGCAAAAAAGTTCTTATCTCTGCAGGTCCAACCATCGAAAAAATTGACGATGTCCGATATATTAGCAATTTTTCCTCTGGAAAGATGGGTTATGCATTAGCCGAAGTAGCAAAAAGTCTTGGAGCTGAAGTTACACTTGTTTCTGGACCCGTCAACCTTTCCGCACCCGAAAAAGTAAATTTAATAAAAGTAAATTCTGCTGAAGATTTGTATAAAACCCTATTATCAAATTTTAACCAATATGACATCATCATAATGTCTGCCGCAGTAGCGGATTATACTCCTGTCGAAAAAAAAGGGGGTAAAATTAAGAAAAAAACGACAGGAGACACTCTAATTCTTGAACTGAAATCGACCAATGACATTCTTGCCGAAATTGGCCAAAAGAAAAGTCCAACACAGTTTCTTGTTGGTTTCGCCCTCGAAAGCGAAAATGAAATTCAGAATGGCTGGATTAAAATGAAAGAAAAGAATTGCGATATGATGGTAGTTAATTCCCCGAATATTCCTGATAGTGGTTTTGGCAGCGACGACAATACAATTACGATTTTGAGGAGGGACGGCAAAGAAATAAACTATCAAAAGCTACCAAAGTTAGTTTGCGGGATTGAAATTTTCAAAAATATTATTGACTTGATTGGCAATAATCAATAAATTTTTTGTTAAAATAAAAATATTAATTAATTTTGTAGTTCTTAAATTTTAAATAATAATTATTTTAGGTTTTTTGATGTATGCAGTAGTAGAAATAGCTGGCTTGCAATTCGAGGTTCAACCCAAAGATATCGTTACTGTTCCTCTTCTCAAGGGTGAACCGGGTGACACAGTTTCGTTTTCGAACATATTGTTAGTAAATGAAAATAGCGATATCAAAGTTGGACAGCCTTATCTGAATGGTTCTGTTGAGGCAAAAATTCTCGCTCATGGCAAAGGACAAAAGCTTATCGTTTTCAAGAAAAAGAGACGAAAAGGTTACCGCAAGCTAAATGGTCACAGACAAAAATTTACAAAGATTGAAATTAATAATATAAATATTGACTAAGGAGTTCAACTATGGCACATAAAAAAGGTGGTGGCTCTACTAAAAACGGAAGAGATTCTCATGGTCAACGCCGTGGAATAAAAAAATTCGGCGGAGAACTCGTTTCAGCCGGGAATATCATTGTTCGTCAGTGCGGCACTAAATTCCACCTCGGAAAAAACGTTGGATTAGGCAAAGATTACACCATTTTCTCTCTGATTGACGGTCAAGTCAAATTCGAACGAAAAGACAAAACCAGATTGAAAGTTTCCGTTTACCCTATGAATTAACTTTATCGCTCCAAAATTTTTTTCAAAGCTGTTTGATGTTTTATCTAATATAGCAGTTTAAACTTTAGAATACTTTCAAACCTGTTAGTATAAATCACTAACAGGTTATTTTTTTATGCAAGTAAATTGATTCTTGTGAAAACATAATCAAGGCTCTGCTCTTTAAGAGTAGCCTTGAAATAGTCTGTATCCTTAAATTGCTTGACCTTAACCCCTTTATAATCAAGATATCTTTGACTCCTTTTAACATCAAACCAGTAAACAAGTGATATTTTTCCGTTCTTAATTTCTATTGCGGTCGAGCCTCGTTTGCCAATGACGCTACCTGAATTGAAAAGGCAGGGAACAAGGATTTTTTCGTTATAAAGTCCGCTTCTAAGAAAAAAACGACTGTCCTTTTCACTAAGATTCTCTAATTCCAATTTGTATTTTTTTATTAGTTTTTCGATTTTTTTCTTATCCGAATTTGATGCTTTGGGATATTTTTTTATCAATCGTTCAATTTTAATTGTCAAATCATCTTTCTTCGATAATGACTCAAAAAGAGGTCTGTGTGTGTGACCGAGTATGCTGATGATTTTCTTATTCTTTGAAAATTCATAAGAGCTAATTTCAGTCTTGAATTTTTTTTCACTATCCAGTGGTATAGTTCCGTTCTTCATTCCAAGAGGAACTGCAAGATATTTTAGAGTATAACTGATAAAAGTGCTGTATTGTTCGAAAATTCCAGCCGTTTGATGTCCATGAAAAATGAAAACCAAATTCCCGTCATAGTTTAATTTTATCGCTCTATAAAGCTGTTTGTTAATTGGGTGAATTCTTGAAAAATAAATTTTGTAATCGTGATTTCCAACTATTTTGAATAACTTACCTCGATTTCTAAAATTTTCAAAAATATCATAAATATTAGACCAGCGTTTAATAATTGATTTGAAACTGAATTTATAAAGCTCTTCAATGTCCCCATTGAGAACTAAGGTATAATTTTTTTCTAAATAATTTTCCTGCAATATTGTTGAAAAGATTTCGGAATTTTGAAGGAAATCATCGTTTCTTCCCCCGTTACCGATATGAATATCACTAAAAATTACAATTTTATCTTCTTTACTTAGGTTTATTGTTGGAGATTCTCTGAATATTTTTTCGAGGGTGTGAAAATGTTTTTTTATCATCAAAATTGATTTAACACTAATTAAAGTAACAAAAATAAACAAAAAATTTAAATA
>CALHRB010000252.1 GCA_938038165.1 Candidatus Kapaibacterium sp.
AAACATTTCCTGTACCTAATTGAACTGATGGTTCTTCAACAATTGCCTCTTCGATAAGATCAACAATATGATTCAGAGGTACAATTCTATCGGTCAGTTCTTTTAGTCTATTTTTTTTAGTATCAATTAATTCTTTTATCCGAGGTATTAACTTTAAACTATTTTTAAGGGCGATGAGGTCTCTTGGATTTGCTTTATGATTGCATATTTTTGATGATAATCTTTCCAAATCAGCAATTTGGGAAAGATAGTTTTGCAAATTATTCCGTAGCTCATCAAGATTGACTAATGTTCTAACAAATTCTAACCTTCTATGGATTTCATCAAGATTCAGCAAGGGGTAAGTGATTATCTTTTTAAACTTTCTTCCGCCCATTGAAGTCCTGGTCTTATCAAGAATGGAAATCAAGGTACCCTGTTTGTTATCATCATAAAGAGAATATGTTATTTCAAGATTTTTTCTTGTAGCATAATCCAAAAGCATAAATTCAGATGGATTATAAAACGAAATTTTTGTAAGCTGGTCAAGTTTTCCATTCTGAGTCTCTTTTATATAATATAAAATTGCTCCTGCAGCAGCAATTCCCGCAGTTAAGTCTTCAATGCCAAATCCTTTAAGAGTATTGGTTTTGAAATGCCCCAGAAGTGCTTCTTTGGCAAATTCATAATCAAATATCCAGGGTTCGAATTTAGTTATAGCAATTTTATATGACAATTTTTCAAGATAGTTATTAATTTCATTCTTTTGAGCCTTCGAAATAATTATTTCCGTAGGATGAATAGATTCCAGGACATCAGCCAGCTTACTCAATGGAAATTCTGAAACCGAATACTCTCCGGTTGATATATCTGCAAAAGAAAATCCAACATTATAAAAAACACCCTTCTGCTTTAAATAAACTGAAGATATATAATTGTTTAACTTATGATCAAGAATCTTGTCATACAGAGCAACACCGGGGGTGACAACTTCGACAACATCCCTTTTGACTAAACCTTTGGCTTTTTTGGGGTCTTCTAACTGTTCACAAACCGCTACACGATAGCCGGCTCTAACAAGTTTTGGAAGATAATTATCCAATTGATGTTGCGGAAAACCAGCAAGTGGCATCTCGCCCGCTGCACCATTATTACGCTTAGTTAAGGTGATACCGCAAACCTTTGCAGTGATTTTTGCATCTTCGTTAAAAGTTTCGAAAAAATCACCAAGCCTGAATAGCAAAACTGTATCCGGATATTTCTGCTTTATCTGATTATATTGACGAGTTAATGGAGTGTCTTTTTCCATTTACTTATTTTTCACTTAAAAAATTTTTAGATACTTAAATTAATAATTTATTTTGGAAGTGCAATCGAATTCATCCTGCCCTCGATAAATTCCACTCTTTGCAGAATATAGGGCGTTGGTTTTGATGGATTCCAGCGTCTTGGATTTGGAAGAACGGCAGCCAATAGAGCAGACTCTCTTTTTGTAAGATTTCTGGCATTTTTCTTAAAAAAAACTTGTGAGGCTTCTTCTACTCCATAAATACCCTCACCGAACTCAACGATATTTGCATAGACCTCCAGAATTCTTTTCTTTCCCCAAATATACTCAATTAATAGAGTAAAATAGGCTTCCAAACCTTTCCGAACATAGTTCCTGCCATGCCAGAGAAAAGTATTTTTTGCAGTTTGCATAGAAAGAGTGCTTGCTCCTCTTTTTTTTCTGCCTTTGTAAATTTCATTATATCTTTTTGCATTCTCAATAGCTTTCCAATCGAAGCCTTCGTGCATCATAAATTTTGCGTCCTCGGCTGAGATGACTGCCCTGAAAAAATTAGGACTTATTTCATCATAATCAACCCATTCTTTGTGTATTCCGATAACCTTCCCCTCGAACCAACCTTCAAAAATTCTAATAACCATCACTGGTGTTATTGGTGGTGGCAGAAATTTATATAGGACAACCCATAGAATTGAAAACAGAAAAAATCCTATGATCAGTTTAAAAATGATATTAAAAATGTTTTTAAGCATTTCATAATGAAAAGAAATACAAAAATAATCATTGAATACCAAAACAAAAAAAGCCCTTTCGCAAGGGCTTTACTAAAATTCTTTATTTAAATTTATCTAATCTAAAATTTTCCTGAGAAAAGCTGGTTTATCAATGGATTTCATAACATTTCTGCTATGTTCATTAAGTTCATTATTCGATTCAATTTCTGAATCAACAGATGAAAAATTAGTATTCAAATTCAATAGACCGTCTTTTAAACCATTCCTTCTCTCGTAAGCAGGAATTTCAAGTTCTTTCAATTCTTTTGGAGATGTGGGCTTCTGTTTTGGTTCAAATTTCTGTTCAACTTCGTTGATATCAGGTTCTAATCCGAAATGATGAGATGGTCTGAATGGATTCCCGATTTGTTTGTTTAATTCAGGTTTATTGTTCAGTCCTATGGGAGTAAATCCTTTAAGTCCGTGCTGATCAACTGAAAGAGATGAGCCATTAGTAAATTCTTTGTTGAATCCAGTTGCAACAACAGTAACCATAATTTCTTCGGATGGTTCATCGCCATAAACAACACCATGAATAAGATTGACATCGCTACCAGTGCATTCTTCGACCATTGCAACTGCTTCAACAACTTCCAGGAACCCCATATCAGAACCACCAGTAACATTTACAAGAACACCGGTAGCCCCTTTTATTGAGATACCGTCCAACAAAGGAGAATTAAGAGCATTTTGAGTAGCTTCGGCGGCACGATGCTCGCCTCTTGCAATTCCAATTCCCATTAAAGCATCGCCCATGCCTTTCATTACTGTCTTTACATCTGCAAAATCAACATTAACCTTGCCGTGTTTCGATATAATATCTGAAATACCTTTGACAGCGTTAAGCAGAACTTCGTCAACTTTTTCGAAAGCCTCGCCGAAAGTGGTTTTCTTTTCAATGATATTGAGTAATTTTTGATTAGGAATAGTTATTAATGCATCAACATGTTGTTTAAGATCCCTTATGCCTTCTTCTGCAATTTTAGCCCTCTTTTTGCCTTCCCATTCAAACGGTTTTGTAACGACTGCCACAACCAAAGCACCCATGTCCTGTGCTACTTTTGCGATAACAGGAGCACCACCTGTTCCTGTTCCACCGCCCATTCCGGCAGTAATAAAGACCATATCACTGCCACGAATTACTTCTTTTATCTCTTCAATATTATCCTCAACTGCTTCTCGTCCGACATTAGGATTTGCTCCTGCACCGAGTCCATTTTTACCAAGTTGAACCTTAATAGGTGCGGGATTGTTCAAAAGAGCCTGATTATCGGTATTTGCAGCAACAAAAGTTACACCCTGCAAATTATTTTTTATCATCGTATGGATGGCATTTCCTCCACCGCCACCAACTCCGATAACTGTAATTTTAGCATCTTTGTGGTTAGATTTGTCTAAACCAATCATTTTTCCCCCCAGAAAAAGTTTAAGATTTAATCATCAAATATTTTTTTCACTTTATCAAAAATTGAAAATTTCTTTTCTTGTTTCAAAACATTAACTTTTTTAGCGTCTCCATACTCAATGTTATCATTGTTTTCAAGCCCAAACAGAGCAAGTCCAACAGCTGTTGAGTAAATCGGGTTTTCAACTTCAGGAGCAAGTCCTGAATATGATATACCCGAAGGTGCTCCAATTTTTACTGGCATACCAAATACTTCCTGAGCTAATTCTTCTGCTCCTCTCAACAACGTGCAGCCACCTGTAAGAACTATTCCTGCACCTAAATCACCAGCTAATCCGGATTTCCTCAATTCAGCAAGAGCAAATTCATATATTTCTTCCATTCTTGGTTGAATAATCTGACAAAGCAGTTTCTTTGTGATCTCAATAGGTTTTCTGCCACCAATACCCGGAATCATAAAAATATCGTCCCTCATTATTCCCGGCATATAGCAGTGACCATACTCTCGCTTGATTTTTTCGGCCTGCGTTGCAATTATTCCCAGCCCTTTCCGGATATCATCGGTAACCTGCTTACCACCTATGCCAAATATTGAAGTGAACCTGATAATATTATCCTGAAAAATTGCTATGTCGGTTGTTCCGCCGCCAATGTCAATCATTGCAACTCCAACTTCTTTTTCATCGTCTTCGAGCACTGAATAGCTGCTTGCAATTGGTTCGAGGACAATAGAATCTACTTCTATATTGACACGTTCAATACACCTGACAATATTGTTAATAGCTGTTCCTGCACCTGTAACTATATGCACTATTGCTTCCATCCTGAGTCCATACATACCGACCGGATCAGTTATACCGTATTGACCGTCAATAATAAATTCCTGTGGAATAACATGCAGAATCTGTCTTTCCTGAGGAATTGCCATATTCTTGGAATCTTCTATAACGCGAATTACGTCAGCTTTTGATATTTCATTTTGCTGATTGGAAATTGTAACGACTCCTCTTGCTTCCCTTGATTGAATATGGTCACCGGCTATGCCAACCACTACATTTTTGATTTCGATACCTGATTGCTGCTCTGCCTGATCAATGACCTTCTTGATTGTTTTTACTGTTTTATCTATGTTGCTGACT
>CALHRB010000253.1 GCA_938038165.1 Candidatus Kapaibacterium sp.
CATTCATATTTTTCTGGCCCATATATGGCGGATTAGTTACCACAGAATGATATTTTGAAGAAAGAGTCATAAGTATATCAATAAAAGGTTTTATTTTAGTGTAAATTATTTGCTCTTCAATGTCCAATTCATCTTTACTTACTTTTTCTTTTAATGTGTAATAATGTTTTTTAATTACATCAATCACATCATTTTTCAAATTAAGAATTAGAGCAGAGCCAATATTTTTACCCTGGTTTAATTCTTTTAATGCCCATTCAAGTTCATCTGCATATTGTTTTGCATCTTCGTCTAAAAACCTGTAAATCTCTCCCTGCGTAAAGTTTGCTGCTTCAGGGAAGGAGTAAACATTAGGCATTATATCACTATTAAGAATATCGGGGTAGTACGAAGCAGCTTTAATAAGCACGGCAAAGTTTGCAAGCTGTGCTGCTCTGTCATCAATGTCTAATCCATACAAATTGTTTTTTATAATACTTTCAACTGCATTGCGTGTGCTGTAACCTTCCTCTTTATACATCTTCATAATTAAATCAAAGCCAACAACAAGTATATGTCCGGAACCCACTGCGGGATCAAGTAAAGTAAGTTGTGTAATATCATCAATAATTGGTTCTGGATTGTAGTTTTCTTTATCACTTGGCTCAACAAAATATTTCATCTCATTTCGTATGGGAGAATCAGGGTGTTTATCCAGCCAGATTCTGCCTACAGTATTTTCAACCATATATTTTACAATCCACTTGGGTGTAAATATCTGTGTAACTGCAGGGATATCTTCAGGGCGTGCTTTTTTCTTTTTCTTAAAGCTTGCAAACACTTCGTCTTTTTTATCAGAGATATAAAACTGGTAAAGCCACCCGATAAGCTCCACTTCTTTATAGTCTTCTTCCTCAATTGCATCGCTATCATTTAATAGCTCAATAATCCCACCGCTTGAAAGAAGATTATTTGGCAGAAGAAGTTCAGTGTAGTCATCAATATGTCCAAATACTCTGTTAAGAAGTTTCTGGTTTCTGCAATAAGCTGTGAGAAGCAAAGCAAAAGCTTCTTCGTCACTATTATCAACAAGATACTGGTTTAATATTTTTTTTTCATCATCACGCAGCTTGCCTGTATCACCTTTTCTAGCTTTGTGTAAAATAACAGGATCTTTTAATTCATCAGATACATATTCATAAACCGGGTCAATGTAGCCATTCTTAGAAAGTATTTTAATTGCTATTAATCTATTAAACCAGGTGTAAGCAGCTTCTTCAATTATATCATCAACAGTATGTCTTGCAAGAGCAGATTTTAAGTTCTGCCATTTTTTAGGGACAGTATGATCATTATAAACCTCTCCCCGAAACATATAACCACCAGAAACAGGAGTAACATCTTCAGTTATATTACTGTGCTTATCAATTCCCCAATACGCCATTCTTTGCTGAACTCCTTTCAGCAAAATTATTCGGGCTTTCTTTGCGAAAGTTTTTATTTTGTTAGTGTTCATATAAATAACATTATTTTAACTAGGCCTTTTTATTGCAGCTACATTGACTAATATCTTTTCATATAATTCCTTAAAACAACTAACTTCTTTTGGTAATTCAAATTGGATATTATAATGAATAGACCATAAAATAAATGATAAAGTTGCGATACCCGATTCATCACTTAAGTCATTCAATTCCATTTGAGAAAGTATTTTTGATAATCTTTCATCAGGGTCAGGATGTTCATTACCACCCTCCAGTGAATTATCAAAAAAAATTATGGAAGTTAATGCTGCAATTACACCCACACGGAATGACCACCCCTTTTCACTGCCAAAATTTTGTTTTATCAAACCAAAAGCATAATCATCAGAATTGAACTCGTCCTTTTTTAATTGATCTTTACTTGATACTTGATCTAAATGACCAAAATAATGATGAGAATACTCGTGAATAAGAATAAACGTTAATGCTGCTACATATATGCTGTTAGTTTTTTCAATGTATAATTTTTCAAATTCAGCATACTTTTCAGGGTTGGGTAATTCATAAAAAACGGTGTCGCTATAATCTTTATATAGGGATACCCCCGTTTGGAATACTGCAATAGCTCGTTTAACAAAAATATCTTCAACATTTATTCTTCCACTAAATGTTTTCATCAACACTGGTAGTTTTATGCTTTTATCAAATATTACCATTAGTGCATAGCAAAGCGTCCATAAAAACTGGTTGTAAGTTTCATATAAATGGATGCTCTTATTTCTATCAATATAAGAAGATGAGGTTATCTTCGATTTTTCAATATGATATTTTATACCAGCATTTAGACCGCTATTTTCAACTTCATATTTTAGATCGTCAAGAAAATCAGGTTTCACTTTTTCAAACCAATCAATAATATTATATTCTAATACTCTAATTGGTAAATATCCTTTATGTGTTAATGGATTATAAGTGTCGTATGAATTCATCCGTTAGAATGATAATTATTTACTTTATAATTATTATTTTATTTTCTTTTAGTTGTGCAAGGAGTCTTTTCTTCAATTCTCCCAGGTACTTGTCAAGCTGCTCTTCATTTTCGATTACAGTCGATAAGTCATCAATAACAATGGTATTCTTTTCTTTTTTCCCTTCCTTCTTTGCTTTATAAGAAAGTATTGACTGAATACTCTTTGCTCTGAAATCACCAGCCTGAGAAATGAGAAGTTTAAGATTGGATACATTCTTCTCACCATCAATTACTTTTAATTTAGACTCTTTTGGCTGATACAACATATCAGGTTCTTTTATACCCTGCTGCTTAAGCTGCTCTTCTAAATCTTTGTAAATTTCATCATAAGTTTTCTCAGCGTCCTTCTTAAGTTTATCAACTAGTAATTTTATACTTTTTGAAAGCTCTTTGTATATGGCACTTACGTACGGAAACTTGTCTCCGGGCATATCATCCTTGGCAAAATATTCTTTGAGTATCTCACTTTTCTTTTCCTCAGCTTCATCAAGAGAATCAAAGTTGATTTGATTTTCAAGAGTAAAATCTCTTATTGCGATGTATCTGTCAAAGTGATCATTCAGGAAGTCTTCCACTGCTTTGCAATTATCGTGATAACCTTTGAATTCTTCCTCAAATTTCACTAAATGATCAAACAATGCTTTTGGATCACGAATATCTATAATTTTTTGCAGCACTTTAGTGAAAGTATTAAAATGTTTACCAAATGGTAGATTTGAGTGATCATCAATCAGTTTAGAATAATGATCCTTTTTGACTTCAGCATTTTTCTTAATCTCATCAACCAAAGCGAGTAAATCACTATCTTCTTTCAGATCCTGATTAAAGATTTTCCTAAATGCTTTTTTAACTTCCCTTATTTTATCCTTTCCAATCTCTTCCTGAGCTTTGATTACTATCGCCTGGCGTTCATTCTGTTTAACAGCTTTATCAACAAATGTATTTATATCAATTAGATCGCCTCTCCACTCAAATTTTCTTTTACCTTTTTTGAAAAGTTTTATGAGAACATCCATAGTTGCGGTATCTTTCCAACCATATGGTGGTTTCTGAAACTGCGATGTTACATCAGAAACAGTAATATAATCACCAAGATTGTCTATATATGAATTAACCAGTATTTCCGCTTCTGTTAATCCGGTCTCGATGGAAAGCTGGTGATCAGATGCTGATTTTTTCAGGTCATCATTTGATTTGGCATAAGAATTTGCAAGATGGTTTTTCTTATAAATCTCCGAAAGATGTTTCTCAACGGCACTATCAAATCTTTCGGAAGGTGTTGAACCGGTAAGATCGGTAGACTTAATAACCTGCTGATTGGAAATAAACGGAGTAGTATTAAATTTTTCATTGAACCTTTTTCTTAGATCTTCTGCAAGCTTATTGGCTTGATAACGAAACTTTTCCATTGCTTTTCTACGTGTTCCTGTTGCAGAATCTGCATTTAATCGAATAAATTTTTCAGTTTTAGCAAACTGTTCAAAATCTTTTCTGAATAAATTGTCTTTACTAAACCAATCATTAACACAGCAGACTAGATCATTCTTGTTTGTGCTCAATGCTTTACCAGTTGGTTCTGTTTTATCGAATACAGAAATAATTACATTTATATCCCCGCTGCGATAGATTTCTTTATCGTCAATTTTCAACGCCAAAGTAAAATTATTATTTCCAAACGAAGGCTTCCTTTGAAAATTGATACATTTTTCGATGATATCAGAGTTAAAATAGGTGAGACGGTCATCCAGAGTAATTGTTGTGTTGTTAATTTGCTTTGCTATGTCTATTTCATCTTCTTTATAGAAATTATATCTGTCATCTTCTTTATAAATTACAGTTTTCTCAACCAAAAGATCCAATATCTTCTGTATTTTATTCTGAAGATCAAGTCTATTCACATCAGCTTTATCAAGTAAAAGCAAAGTGAGATTATCAATGTTTGGGGGAAAGGTTAATTTTTTAGTATCAGTAATATTAGATATCATAAATAACGTATAGACAACTTTTCCAGCAAACTTATCTTTTCTTATTTCATCAATACTTAGTGCAGGTTCTAATATTTTATTTGCGTGGTGAGTAATGTTACTCTTTAATTGATCATTAAAAAAAGCATCGAAAGTAACAAATAAACCAACCTCGACATCCTTAAATAGTTTTGCAGTGAAATGAGTTATGCCAAGAATTGATCTCTCATTATCTTTTATTTCTTTAATTACATAGCCAAGGTTTGCAAAATTTTCAAATACATCTGATATCAATTTGAACTGATATGGAACAAACGGATATGAAAGGACGAATTCATCCCTATCTTTAAAGCCTCTATAACGGTCGTGATCAAAAATAAACTGATTTTCAATTTCTTCTTTATTCTTTTTATAAAAGTCAGAAAGTACCTTTATTCCCTCAGAATTCTTATCAAGCAATCTTTTTTGAGTTATGTATGTTGTATCCTGACTTTCAAGAGATATTCTGGTTTCAAACCTTCCAAGAATTTTACCGAAGTCCTCATTACCATTCTGGGTTCCAGTAACAAAGTCTTCAAGTGTTTGCTGTGCTGTGCAAGTCAACCATATTTTATTATCACACTTTGAACCTATCTCTTCAATAATAGTCTGAAGATTTAATAACAGATTGGTGTTTGTTCCTATGTATTGACTAATTTCATCGACCAAAAATATCAATCTATAGTTATCAGGTTTAGTGGACAGGAATTCAACAAATTCTGGAATAAGGTGATCTGAAATTGTAATATCATCTGGTTTTTTTAGTTTATCCCTTAAGAAATCCACATCCAGTGAATTATCAAGTTCTTTTGCAATTTTTAAGACATCATTAAGTTTTAATGATGCAATTTGCGAAGCTTTAGTTTCCCAATCAGCTTTTAATTTTTCTTTAATTTGTTTCTTAAACTTATCAAAAAAACCTTCCTGATCAAGATGCTTTTCAAGCAATAAAGCTAAAGGTATATTAGTGCTATTGTATCCTCTAAAAGCATTAAACTGGTTTAAGAATATTTTGGTAATCTTTTCCTTTTCATCTCTTTGTCCGGATACAGCATCTATGTTAAATATAATAGTATCTGGTTTCACATCTTTTAGTTTCTTTTGAAGACTTTTAATATTTCCAAGTGATGCTTCGGAAAGAATATCACTACTTAATTTTACTTGATCTAAATAATGTTCAAAAGCTTTATCAGAATATTTAGGACTGAGGCAGTAAAAAATATATTTGATAAAATGTGATTTACCTGATCCATAAAAACCGTTTATCCAAATACCTGTTTTATCTTGTTTATTATTGATAAGGTTATTCAGATACTTATACAAGTTCTCAATGATGGTTTGAGTAAAAACATACTCATCGATTTCCGATTTCACGGTTTCCTCATCCTGTTTGCTTACTACGACAGCAGGATTGATTTGTCTCTCAATATTTTTAAGAAATAAATCTTTAATTTTCATAATTAACTCACTTATTTAATAAAGATGCTCTGTAAACTGTTTCGTGGTTGATTTCATTAAAAAGATAAAAGTGATTGTTTTCATATTTACCCGGATAGAATACAACAATTTTGTAACCACCACCGCAAACGAACTCTTCAAATCTTTTTAGGAATTCACTTGCTCGCAGGTAGGGGAATATTGAGCCAAAGCCGTGAACAAGTACATAGACTTTTTTGAATTTACTTGGCAATTGGAAATGGATTCGGATTTTTTCATCAATACGTTTCAAAAATTCGATGCTATCAGCTGTTTGTTTAAGGTTTTCGGTAGCTTCTTCAGCACTTTCTTCTTTTTCCTGCTGTACGAATAAATCAAACAAAGAATCGTCTCCTAATTTCTCAGTCTTTAGGTAGTTTATAAACTCATCATAAATATTTATTACCATACATTCCTGAAAAATATCCGGACGAATTAGTCTTTCTTTTAGTTCAACTATTTCTTTTCTAATTTGATATTCCTGAATCGGTTCGTAGCAATATATATAGGCAGGGAAGAATAAATTTCCAGTCTCGTGGTTTTGGAATTCTCGTTTTGAAAGTTCCTCAAATAAATCAGATAGTTTCATAATTTCCCGATAATTCTTTCCCGTTGTTCTCTGTTGAGCAATGCATAATCTAAAAACCACGGATCACCAAGCTGGACAAAAAATTTCCAGAAATGATCTGCTGATTCAAGTGGTTTTAATTGATTGTTTACAAGTAAACCTGCTTCTTTCATTATTCTTTTTATTACTTGTATAACTTTCTCTCTTGTCGATTCAGACCAGTCTTCAATTTCAGGATGTTCAGAAGATTTCTTATCAAGGAACACCTCAATTTCTCGGTCTGCAATATCTAATTTTAAGCTCTTCCATTTATCAATAATTACATCTTTTACAAAATCGGAAAGAATTGGATATGTCTTTACCACTACATAAAACAGTAAAATTTTTTTATCTTTTAGAGAGGCATTTGCAAATTTTCCCCATAACGATTTATTAACCTTTCTAGCTCTTAATCTTATTTCTTGCAAGACTCTTTTTCTTGCGGACTCAGAGTTAATTTTTATAATATTTTTCTTAATTATTTCTTCTTTTTTCAATTCTAATTCATCATTTAAGATATATTTTAGTATACGATTTGTTTCATCTAATAATAATGAACCAGCTGTAAATGAGACTGAATATTTCATCTAATTTAAAGATTGTAACTATTCAATAAATAAATTTTTGTTTGTTTTTAACAAAATACTAATAAAATCACAGATTATCTCATTTATGTTTATTTTGATTTATTAATGTCCTCACTACTAAAGTGCATAAATTTCTTTATTTTGGAATTACAGTTCTTTGTTTTTTCTACGACAAAAGTATATCAAATTTTTAATGAAACTTATCTGCTAAATTTAACGATTATGAGATTATTATTTTCTTGCTGATTTGATCCGTGTATAAAATATTTGAGTAAACTGATCAATAAATTAAAGTCGTTGAAACCACTAGATTTGTAGCTTTATAACTAACTAAAGAATTAAACTTACCTAATAATTTTTCATCTCAAAATTAATAAAACATAGAAAAAGAGAAGAAATTTTAATTACTAACTATCGGATGTTAAATAAAAACTCAGAGTTTTATTCAGAAAATTATTATTTTTTGCCTATTTTCTACTTTTCTACAATATGGGTGTAGGATCAGCTCTACCTCCTTTTGGAAATAATTTGTAAATCCATTCTCTAAGCTTAAGTTTTATTATTATTTCTTCGATTAACGGCAAGCCGATACAGTTGCTAAGTCTTTCTTTACTGCGGCTAACTTTGAAGCGTTTTAGGGGCCTCATTTTACAATGTATTTTTCTTTGAAAATTTAATTCACCAATCAGATGAAATTTATTTTTCAAAATTCCACTGTTTTTAGCTCTTTGAACAGACCTTGCGTTGTTTCTATTTCGGAATTAAGAATATTAAGTTTTTTCATAAATCCTTTTTTGTTATTTCAATTACATTTAAAATTTATATATATGAAGTTTTATAAAATATTTTTCTTGTATTAAAAATTAAATTCATTTAAAAATATTATCAATACTGTCCAACTGTTTAATGAGAAAATAGCTGTAAATTAATTAAATATATCATCGTACAGAAATATTTCATTGTTATTGATTTGAAATTAAAATTGTCTTCAACAAATTAAATACTAGGAGCGGCAAAATGAATCAAGGTCAAACAATCTTTTCACTAATTATAGATTATGCAACAAAACATAGATTCGATCATTGTGTAAAAAAATATCGAGGCAACTATAAACTTCAATCATTCACTTGTTGTTAACAATTCCTAGTAATGGCTTTTGCTCAATTGATGATACCATCCCCTTAAAGTAGACAAGTAGTAACGCAACTTTATTTGTAAAAGAGAATATTCGCAGAATCCTTTGGATAGGAGCTAATAGGTCAGAAAAAAAAAGCGTTATGATAAAGAGTTCAAAATCTCAGCAGTAAAAATGATATTGGAAGAAGGAATGAATGCAGTCCAGATATCAAGAGATCTTGGAGTAAACGAAAATTCACTTTATTAGTGGAAAAGAGAATACCTTTCAGTTCAACAGTAGGAATTGCCGGGTTGAGGAAGAATGAAGGCG
>CALHRB010000254.1 GCA_938038165.1 Candidatus Kapaibacterium sp.
TTCTCTTTTTATCTGATCCTCAACTTTCTCCTCGTAGGTTGGTCTTTCAATATTTTGAAATACACCTACTGGTCTTGGCAGTTCATTATTATAAGTCATATTTGCAAGTATGAATGCAAGAGTAGAATCTTTTTCGTTATGGACTAAAAGATCATTAACAGACCAAGTGCTATCAGTCAAGGAAACAATTTGTGGAGTGAAACCATCAAGTCTTATTCCTTTATCATTGTTGGCGCCAAAAATTAATGGCTTACCATGCTCTAAAAGCACTGTCTTTTCTTTTCGGGTTTCCATAGAGGTAAATGAATCAAAAGCTTTGTCGTTGTAAATGACGCAATTTGTATAAATTTCTATAAATGATGAACCTTTGTGCTTGGCTGCTCTTTCGAACATTAATTGCATATGTTTGGTATCTCTGTCGAAAGTTCTTGCAACAAAAGAAGCCCCGGAACCCAAAGCTAAAGAAGCAGGATTAAAAGGAGTGTCAAGAAGTCCCAAAGGGGAGGACTTTGTAATTTGTCCTTCATGAGAAGTTGGTGACGCCTGACCTTTTGTTAAGCTATAAACTTCGTTATTGAACATCAATACCTTTATATCAAGATTTCGTCTTAGCATATGAATAAAATGATTCCCGCCGATACTCATACAATCGCCATCACCAGTAGCTATCCAGACCGATAAGTCGGGTCGAGCAATTTTCAATCCTGAAGCAATTGCAAGAGCACGTCCATGAATTGAGTGAAATCCGTAAACATTCATATAATAAGGGAAACGGCTCGAACAGCCAATACCGGAAATGAATACAAATCTTTCTTTTGGTATGTTTAGCTCAGGTAATATTCTTTGAACCTGAGAAAGTATAGAATAACCTCCGCATCCAGCACACCACCTGACCTCTAAACCCGATTTGAAATCCTTCGGAGTGTATTTTTCAATAGTTACATCACTGCCGGATATTATATTATCTATTAATGTTTCCATAACTGAATTTCTCCTAAATATTTAAAACTTCTTTAATTTTTGATTCAATTTCATAGGCTCTAAAAGTTTGGCCCTGAATTTTTGGAAATCCTAAAACTTCTTTAAGATATTTTGCCTGAAGTAAAAATTTCAATTGGCCCAAATTATTTTCGGGAATAAGAATTTTTGGAAATTTATGTATATAGGCACCTAAGTTTTTTGGCATAGGGTTCAGATATTTTAGATGAATATAAGCAAGTTTAATACCATCTTCACGCAATTTATCAAAAGCAGTTTTAATAGCTCCGTAAGTGCTGCCCCAACCGATTAGCAGCAATTCGGCATCTTCATCGCCCATCAACTCAACATCTGGAACGTCCTGAATTACTCTTTCGATTTTTTGTGCCCTAATTTCAACCATTTTCTGATGATTCAGCGGATCCTGGCTGACAATTCCTGTAATATCTTCTTTTTCTAATCCGCCAATACGATGTTCAAGTCCTTTAGTACCAGGTAATGCCCAAAGTCTGGCAAGAGTTTCGGGATCTCTTCTGTAAGGTTGATAGTCAGGCTTTGTATAAAATGTTGGCGAAATATCGGGTAACTCAGAAAGTTTAGGTATTTTCCAAGGCTCTGCACTTTGCCCTAAGTAACCGTCTGTTAATAAAATAACCGGGGTCATATATTTTATTGCCAGTCTGGATGCTTCGAATGCCATTTGGAAACAATCTGAAGCAGTATTTGCGGCGATAACCGGCAAAGGTGCTTCGCCATGCCTGCCAAATAAAGCCATCAGCAAATCAGCCTGTTCAGTTTTGGTCGGCATACCGGTGCTAGGTCCGGCTCGCTGGACATCAACTATAACCAAAGGCAATTCGAGTATAACAGCTAATCCTATGGCTTCAACTTTTAATGACAAACCTGGTCCGCTTGTTGAAGTAAAAGCCAGAGCTCCACCATAAGATGCCCCTATTGCACTGCAAACTCCTGCTATCTCGTCTTCTGCTTGTAAATGTTTAACGCCAAACTGTTTATAACCGGATATATGATGTAATATTTCAGTGGCAGGTGTTATCGGATAAGACCCAAGGAACAGAGGTAATTTTGCCTTCATCGAGGCAACCACCATTCCTAATGCTACTGCTTCATTTCCAGTAATATTTCTGTAGATGCCCGGTTCGAGTTTTGCAGATGAAATTCTAAATTTTACTTTAAAATCAGGACTATTTTCGGCGTAATCCCAGCCAAGTTTCAATACTTTTAAATTTGCATCACGAACATCTGGTTTTTTACTAAACTTCTTTTCAAGCCATTTTTGGGTGTAATCCAATGGCATACCGAATAGCCAGTATGCAATTCCTAAAGCAAAAATATTTTTTGTTCTGTCAATATTTTTTGGAGTTAAACCACTATTGGCTAATTCTTTCTCAACAATTGAATTTATATCAATTGTATGTAAATCATAATCGTCGAGAGAACCATTTTCAAGTGGATTGGTTTCGTATTTAGCTAACTTAAGATATTTATCTGTGAAGCCAGAGGTATTTGCAATAATTATTCCATTTTTCTTTAAATGTGGCAAATTGACCTTAAGTGAAGCAGCGTTCATAGCTATCAAAACATCAATTTTGTCTCCTGGTGTTTTAACTAACTTGGAACCAAAATGAACCTGATATGCACTAACTCCATATAATGTTCCTTCGGGAGCCCTGATTTCCGAGGGATAATCAGGAAAAGTATTAACATCGCTACCAGTGCTTGCCGAGGTATCCGAAAACTGAGAACCACTTAGCTGCATTCCATCGCCTGAATCACCGGCAAATCTGATTGTTACTTCGTCGAGGTATCTGATTTGTTTTTCCATTATTTAACTTTATAAAATCTAAACATATTTACTTACAAAAAAATAATTAATTTATTTTCTACAAACTTTCAAAATTATTTCTTTTTTTTGTATTATTAAAGTTCTAAAAAAAATTATTCAAACTTAATATTTATTTCTTTTCTTTAACTAAAGAAAAATTAAATATTTCAGAAAAACAACATTTGTGTTACATCAAGGATTAGATTAATTTTTTAAATTTAAAATTAAATGTTATTTTGTAATGTTAAATATTTCAAAATATTTAAAGATTTATATCAAAAATTTGAGGTCAATATGGCAAAGTCCAAAGGTGATGTAATAATAGATATAGAAAGGTGTAAAGGGTGTGAATTATGCATCGTTGAATGCCCTGAAGACACTCTTGCCTTAGCAAATGCTATCAATCACAAGGGTTATAGATACGCAATAAAAGTTAATACAAATTGCACTGGTTGTGCTGTTTGTGCTATTGTGTGTCCTGATGCAGTAATCACTGTCTATAGAAAAATTGAAAAGAAATCAACAAAAGAAGTAGCATAAAATCTTGAGAATTGAAGATATCTTTTTGCTGATATTCAAAGGTATCATTATCAATTCAGATTATTTTTTTAGGAGACTTATTTATGGGTGAAAAAAAATTAATGAAGGGTAATGAAGCTCTTGCAGAAGCTATGATACGTGCAGGGTGTGATGCCTATTTTGGTTATCCCATTACCCCTCAGTCCGAAGTTCTTGAATATTTATCCAGAGAGGCAACAAAAAGAACTGGTATGGTTCTTATTCAGGCCGAAAGCGAAGTTGCAGCAATAAACATGATATATGGAGCTGCTGGGTGTGGCAAAAGAGTTATGACTACATCTTCAAGCCCCGGTATCAGTCTGATGCAGGAAGGTTTATCGTATATTGCAAGCGCTGAACTACCTTGCCTGCTCGCAAACGTTAATCGAGGTGGTCCTGGACTTGGAACTATTCAACCAGCCCAGGGGGATTATTTTCAATCCGTTAAAGGTGGTGGCCATGGTGACTATCATTTATTAGTTTTAGCTCCATACAGCGTCCAGGAAACAGTAGATTTTGTTAAACTTGGATTTGAACTTGCTGAAAAATACCGAACACCGGTTATGATACTTTCAGACGGTGCCATTGGTCAAATGATGGAAAAAGTTGAACTCTTTCCACAGATTGAAAGAGTCCCTGACAGAGGTTTTCCATGGCAAACCTCCGGAAAACCAATAAATGGCGAAAGAAGATATATTACCTCTCTTCATATCCAACCCGAGAAAATGGAAGAAATAAACAGAAGACTTCAGGCTAAGTATAAAAAAATGCAGGAAGAAGAAGTCAGATTCCAGTCAATGCAAATAGATGATGCAGAATATATCCTAACTGCTTTTGGACTGGTTTCCCGTATTTGTATGAAAACCGTTCAACTCGGTCGAGCAAAAGGAATAAAATTAGGCATGATAAGACCTCAAACCCTCTTTCCTTTCCCGATTAAGCAATTTGCTGAAATAGCCCCTAAAGTCAAAGGTATATTAGACGTTGAAATGAACGCAGGCCAAATGGTTGAAGATGTACGTTTGGCTGTCGAAGGCAAAACAAGAGTTGAATTTTATGGACGAATGGGAGGTGTTATTCCATCGCCTGAAGAAGTTCTTCAACATTTTGAACAAACATTTCTTTAGAGGAAAATTATGAATCAAGAAGTATTAGAAAAAAACTTAACAGTAGTAGAGGAAGATATCTGTATCCGTGAAAATCTTGTTTACGAAAGACCATCAACCCTAATCGACATTGAAATGCATTATTGCCCAGGATGCGGTCATAGCACAGTTCATAAAATTTTAATGGAAGTAGTCCAGGAACTCGGCATTCAGAATGACACTATTGGCGTTGCTCCGGTTGGTTGCTCTGTTTTTGCGTACCACTATCTTGATGTTGATATGCAGCAAGCTGCACACGGACGAGCTTGTGCTGTTGCTACAGGGATTAAAAGAGTTTTGCCTGATAAATACGTATTTACCTATCAGGGCGATGGCGATTTAGCTGCCATTGGTACAGGTGAAACAATTCATGCTGCCAATCGAGGTGAAAATATACTTGTTATTTTCATCAACAACGGTATTTATGGAATGACAAGCGGGCAAATGGCACCAACAACAATCCCCGGCATGGTTACAACCACCTCCCCATATGGAAGAGATGTTGAAGTTCAAGGTCATCCGTTAAAAATTGGAGAGCTTTTAGCACTTCTACCAGGTGTTTGTTACATCACAAGGCAAGCCGTCAATTCAGCCGCTAATGTCAGAAAATGCAAGAAAGCAATAAAAAATGCATTTGAATATCAAAAGCGAAAGCTTGGTTTTTCAATGGTTGAAATCGTCTCTAATTGCCCATCAAATTGGAAAATGGCTCCAGTTGAATCAAATAAATATGTTGAAAATACTATGATTCCTTACTATCCGCTCGGCGATATTAAGGTTCCGGAGGTGAAGTAATATGACACATGAAGCAATCTTTTCGGGTTTTGGTGGTCAGGGTGTCCTGACTATGGGTATGATCTTGGGTTATGCAGCTATTATGGAAGACAAAGAGGTTACCTGGATGCCCTCCTATGGTCCTGAAATGAGAGGTGGAACAGCTAACTGCATCACAATTGTATCAGATGAACTTATCAGTTCTCCAATTATCTCAACATTCGATTCTGTTATAGCTCTCAATCAACCTTCAATTGATAAATTTGAAAAAGCAATTAGACCAGGCGGTAATATTTTCTTCGATAGTGCAAACACTTTAAAACCACCAACAAGATCCGATGTTAATATTTACGCTTGTCCTGTAAGCGATGAAGCAATAAAACTTAAAAACACAAAAGTTCTCAATATGATAATGCTTGGCTCTTTTATTAAAGTAACCAATATAGTTCATGTCGAAACTATATGGAAAGCCTTAGAATTAATTCTTCCTGAACGGTATCACAAATTGATCCCACTCAATCAAAAAGCTTTCGAAGCAGGAATGAATCTAATTCATTAATAAATTTTCCTTTATTTAACCCTTTTATCCGGCAGGCTCTTTCGATCCTGCCGTTTGTTTTTAAAAAGAATTAGTATGACACTAAATTTCAAGATCTATATAAAAAAAATTTAAACATTTGTTTTAAACAAAATTTTAATTATATTTGTCTATACTTATTTGCAAAAAAATTGATTTGAAGTGGCTTTAGCAAAAAAAGAAGATACACAAAACAAAATAAAAGAAATTGCCCGAAAATTATTCACAAGGTTTGGATATTCCTCTACAACCATAAGAGAAATAGCTAAAGAATCTCAGGTAAATATAGCTTTAGTAAACTACTATTTCCGCAGCAAAGACAATTTATTCAGAATAATAATGGAGGAATCATTCGAGCAGCTTTTTATTCAAATTGATCCAATCATCAATAATAAAAACACAACTCTCGAAGAAAAAATTCAGTCCCTGGTTAGCAACTATCTTGATTTCCTGCAAAAATTTCCAGAACTTCCTTTATTTATGTTAAATGAGATTAAGAACAAACCAAAACATTTAGTGATTAAAATTAGTTTGAAAAAGAAAGTCAGCCAATCATCTCTAATGCATCAAATTAAAGAAAGAAATCCATATATCAATCCATTGCACTTTATATTCAATTTATTAGGAATGTTGGTTTTCCCTTTTATTATGAAGCCTGTTATTTCATCTGCTAAATTGATAAATATTGACGATTTTAATCAAATGATAAGTGAAAGAAAAAGATTAATCCCTATCTGGATAAATGATATACTTGAAAGCAAAAAAACATAAAATTTTTATAACATATATATCGAATGAAAATGAACAGAACATTTTACTCAACAATTATAGTTTGTCTTTTATATTTTATTTATTCTTGTTCTGACAAAAAAAATGTTTTTGATGCTGTTGGTGTTTTCGAATCAGATGAAATCATCATATCATCAGAAGCTGTTGGTATTCTTCGTGAATTTAAACTTGAAGAAGGAGTTGAATTGGATTCTGGAACATATCTTGGCTACATAGACACAACTCAATTACATCTTAAAATTAAACAAATCGAAGCCCAGATTATGGCAATTAACTCTAAAAAACCTGATGTAATAAAACAACTTGGCTCACTCAAGGAGCAATTGAGTTTTCTTGAACGTGAAAAAACTCGACTGATTAATTTATATGAAGCTGGTGCTGCCAATCAAAAACAAATTGATGATATAAGCTCGAATATTGAAGTTCTGAAAAAACAGATTGAGGCAAATAAATCAAGTCTTGAAATCACTACCTCTTCCATCGATATGGAAACCGCTCCTTTGATTCTACAAATTAAGCAATTAAATGACCAGATAAGAAAAAGTATTATAATCAACCCAATCAAAGGGACTGTTCTTTCAAAATTTGCTTACGAAAATGAACTCGCAACAATAGGAAAACCATTATATAAAATTTCTGATATATCTTCTCTTGTTTTGAGAGTTTACATAAGCGGCGAACAGCTTGATGAAATCAAACTTAATCAATCGGTTAAGGTTTTCGTTGATAGTGATAAAGAAAATTATAAAAAATACAATGGAACTATAGAATGGATTAGTAGAAAATCTGAATTCACCCCAAAAACAATTCAAACAAAAGATGAAAGAGCTAACCTGGTTTATGCTATAAAAATCAGGGTTAAAAATGATGGTTTTATCAAAATTGGTATGTATGGAGAGGTAAAATTTCAGTGAAAGAAGCTGTTAAAGTTGAAAATATCTCTATGAAATTTGATACGGGCAAAGTGATTGCACTTGATGAAATTTCATTTAATATAATCGAAAATGAAATATTTGGACTGATTGGACCTGATGGAGCGGGGAAGACTACTCTTTTCAGAATTCTGACAACCTTGATTGTTCCCTCTAATGGGACTGTTAATCTTTTTGGATTTAATACTACAAGCGATTATAGACAAATCCGAAAATTCATTGGTTATGTTCCGGAAAGATTTTCACTCTATCTTGATTTGACAGTATATGAAAATTTAAAATTTTTTGCTTCAGTTTACAAAACTTCAATCGAAGAAAATTATGAATTAATCGGAGATATTTTTATTCATCTCGAACCTTTCAAGCACCGAAAAGCTGGTAAACTATCCGGCGGAATGAAACAAAAATTAGCCCTTTGCTGTGCATTGATCAATAGACCTAAAATAATCTTCCTGGATGAACCAACAAC
>CALHRB010000255.1 GCA_938038165.1 Candidatus Kapaibacterium sp.
AAATCAAGAGGGTAGTAATAGCTTGCCTCCGTGAAATTATGAAGCTTTATTTTGCTATAATTTTGCATTTGTGTTTTTCAAGGTCAATCGAATAAAGGACATATCCATTATGATTTTGATATGGTTCGGGACAATTTTCAAGAGGACCGATATAATTAAAGCCAATTTTTTTTAAAATTCTTTCTGATTTATGATTTTCGGGGTGAACTAAAGCTGTTATAATCCTGAAACCAAAAAATTCAAAAACAAAGTCTAATAACACAATGGTGGCTTCTTCAGCGTAAGAATTTCCCCAATAATTTTTATCTAATCCAACAAAAATTTCAATATTTTCCGGGAATGGAAACATTCTGATGATACCGCACCAACCAATGGGGTTTCCAGTTTCCATCTGTTCAATGACAAGACTAAAAGCAAAAAAATTATCAATTGTTACAGTCTCATAATTATCTACTATTCTTGGAATAATATCAGATACTGCATCGTAAGAATAAACACCTTCGGGTATATATTTCATTATCTCTGCATCACTCCACCACTTGTAGAGAGTGTCAATATCATCAAGTTTAAAGCATCTTAACCTGAGTCTATTGCTAATAAGTTGAAAATTTTTACAATCAATTGGCATAATAAGAACAACGCTTTAACATAGTAAAAAAATTTTTAGGAATCTCTCCGATATTCGAAAATTTTCATTTGAAATAAGCATTACAATTACAATTTATAGCATTAGATAGAATGTTTTTTAAAAGATATCTATCTCCAAAAATTTTAAAAAACAAATTTAACAATAGATATGATATTTTCGAAGTAGATAAGAAATTTTTTTATCGGATGATAGTGATTATTTTAGTAATAATTTTGTGAAGAAGTTCAATTTTTTTAATAAAATTTAACACAATTTAAATAATGGATAAATTCATAATTGAAGGCGGACAAAGGCTACACGGAAGAATAAAGATTTCGGGAGCTAAAAATGGTTCATTAGCATTGATGCCTGCAACCTTACTGGCACCGGGTTGCTATCATATAACAAACACCCCAAATTTAAGGGATGTTTGGACAATGTCGAGATTACTCGGTTCAATGGGTGTATTTTGTGAATTGAACGGCAATGATTTATTTATTGACTCTAACAATATCAAAAGTTTTGAGGCTCCCTATGAACAGGTAAAAAAGATGAGGGCATCCTTTTACGTGCTGGGTCCTTTGGTCGCAAGATTTGGCTATGCAAAAGTATCTCTACCTGGAGGATGTGCGTGGGGTCCGAGACCAGTTGATCTTCATCTTAAGGGTATGGAAAAATTAGGGGCTGAAATTTCACTTGAAGCAGGATATGTAATTGCAAAGGCTGATAGATTAAAAGGGACTAAGTTCCATCTTGATATATCAAGCGTTGGAGCAACAGGTAATTTGTTAATGGCAGCATCACTTGCAAAAGGAACCACGGTTATTACAAATGCAGCCACAGAACCAGAAATCACCGCTCTGGCAAGAATGTTGGTTAAAATGGGAGCAAAAATTGATGGAATTGGAACTAATTGCCTTACAATAGATGGAGTAGAGGAATTAAAGCCAGTGAATGAAGAAACCATTCCCGATAGGATTGAAGCTGCAACATATCTTATTGCTACAGCTATGACAAAAGGAAAAATAGAAATTGAAAATACCAATCCGTATCATTTGACTTCAGTCCTCGAAAAATTAGAATCCTCAGGTTGTAAAATTGAAGTTACAAGCGATAGAATTGAATTGGAAATGGATCAAGATCCTGAACCAATTGATATTGTAACATCCATATATCCGGGATTTCCGACAGATTTACAAGCTCAATGGATTGCATATATGTTAACTGCAAAAGGAGTTTCGAGAGTGACAGAAACAATTTATCAAGATAGATTCAAACACGTACCGGAGCTACAACGTCTTGGCGCACAAATTGATTTAGCAGACAATGTCGCGATTGTTAAAGGAGGAAATAGGCTAAGTGGTGCTACCGTTATGTCTTCTGACTTAAGGGCAAGTGCATCATTAATTTTGGCTGCATTAATAGCCGAAGGAACCACTGAAGTTTTGAGGGTGTATCATATTGACAGAGGATACGAAGCAATAGAAAAGAAACTTCAATCCCTTGGTTCTTCAATTAAAAGGGTTCCTACTGATATTTTTTAATTTTTTTTCTTATGGCATAAATTTTGAGAAAGAAAGGACGGTTAATTGAAAAATTTAAAAGATTTATATATGGAATTAAAAAAAGATTGTGTTATTGCAGCTATTGACGGTGGTGGAACAAAAACAAGAGGAATTATTTTTAAAAATGGAAGAATTATTTCTCAAACAAGGTCTGGCACTACACGAATCGGAGCTGTTGGAGTAGGTGAATCCTCAGAAAGAATTTTAAATGTAATAACTGATTTATGTGAACAAGCTGAAATAGATTCATCCGAAATTGATGCGACAGTTATTGGGCTTGCAGGAGTGTGGTTAGATGAAGAAAAGAATCGCTCCAAGCAATTACTGAGAACATTAGCACGCGGACAGAACATTTCGCTTAATGATTTGTATGTTACAAGCGATGCAGAGTTAGCTCTTCAAGGTGCCTTTGAGAGCGAACCAGGTGTGATTTTGATAGTTGGTACAGGATCAATAGCACTTGCTCGTAACGAAAAAAATTTGATTTCAAGATGTGGTGGCTGGGGTATTGAACTGGATGATGAAGGGAGCGGAGCCTGGATTGGAAGGGAAGGTTTGACCGCTGTTGTCAGAGACCTTGACGGCAGAGGAAAAAAAACAAAACTAACCCAACTTCTTTCAGATATTTCTCCATCTATTGACATCAATCAACCCAGAACAATTGTTAAGGCTTATTCAGAAAGAACTTTTGAGTATCATATGCTTTCACCTCTGGTTATGCAATGCGCCTCTGAAGGAGATGAAGTTTGTTTTGATATAATTCAAAGAGCTTCTGCCCACCTGATTGAATTACTAACAGCCATAGAAAAGAATTTCAAGCTAAAAAAAATACCAGTTGCTCTGATGGGTGGTATCATAGATGCCAATACAATTCTTGAAAATATGCTTGATGAAAAAATTAAAAAGCTGAATTCATTTGTCAGAGTTGAACCTAAAGGTACTGCTCTTATGGGAGCTGTTTTGATAGGATATAAAATGATAGAGCAAGAAATGTGTTGAATTATCACATAACTCTTCCCCTTTCAGATCAACAATATAAAACTTTTACCAACGTTGGTTAATTCTATGTTGCACTAATCATTAAGTTTATTAAACAAACATTTTTATGAAAAAAATTATCTATGAAATATTTGGTATTGTTTTGATCTCTTCTATTCTGGGATTGATTTATAATCAATTCTCGGCAAAACCATTACCGCTGATAAGAAAACCACAAAAAGTCGAGTTTGTAGATGACTCATTGATAGTAGATTTAAAAAGAAAAACTCAAGAATCACTGAAATCAGTCAATACTATAAAATTTGACACTCAAATGAAAAAAGATGATATTAACAAACCAAAAGATACAATCATTAAAAAGGAAAATACAGAAATTGCATCTGCTAACAAAATTGAAGTGCCGGAACACATCAAATCAAACGAAGATGGTTTTAAGTTTATTAATTATTCACAGCTTAAAAAATACCTTAATGATCCCTCTTTTCTGATTATTGATGCAAGAAATGATATTGATTACGGGAATGGGCATATCGAAAACGCTATCAACATAGATGCTTACCTGATGGATCAAACAGAGTATTTTAAGCAAATAACAATGCTGCCAAAAGATAAAATTTTAATAATATATTGCAGCGGAGGAAACTGCGATGCAAGCGAAAAACTTGCAAAAGATATTTTGAGTTTTGGTTTTAAAAATGTTCTTGTTTATTATGGTGGCTGGGAAGAATGGAAATCAAAAATGAAATAAATTTGTTGAATTCCATTGATGAAAACACTCACAAACTGCTTCGTTTAAAATTTGGAGTTGTTGGTGAATCAAAAAAAATGCAGGAGGTTATAAGCAAAGTAGCTCTTGCTGCACCAACAGACTTACCAGTTTTAATTACCGGTGAAACCGGAACAGGCAAAGAAATTTTTGCTAATACAATTCATGGATTAAGCAAAAGAAAAAAATTTCCATTCATAAGTGTTAATTGCGGAGCTATTCCCGAAACACTTTTAGAATCAGAGCTTTTTGGGAACGAAAAAGGTGCTTTTACGGGTGCCATCGAGCAAAGAAAAGGCTTTTTTGAAGTTGCAGACAAAGGAACTATTTTCCTTGACGAAATCGGTGAAATGCCAATAGGAACTCAAGTTAAACTTCTTCGGGTTCTTGAAAGCGGTGAGTTCACAAGACTTGGTTCCACAGCGCTAAAAAAAGTTGATGTAAGAATAATAGCTGCTACAAACAGAGATTTGGAACAAGAAATTGAAAAAGGAAATTTTCGCCGGGATTTATTTTTTCGCTTGAATTCTGTTCATATTGTTTTACCACCTTTGCGGGAACACCCTGAAGATATCAAGGATTTGGTAAATTATTTTGCAGAAAAAACTTGCTCTAAACTTGGACTTAAATTTGATGGAATTTCAAATGATGCTCTTTTAATTCTCGAAAGACGACCCTGGACCGGAAATATACGTGAATTAAAAAATTTAATCGAAACACTTATAACTCTTGAGCAAGCAACTTTTATTTCTCAGGATATATTAAAGAGATATATACCATTGGCTTTGCCCCCAAAGGATGTTAATCCTCAACCAGCTGATAAAGCTCTGGTACAATATATTGATTATGAAGAACCTCAAAAGTTTGAATTGGAAATAATATTCAGGTCGCTTCTTGAGTTGAAACATGATATGACCAATATATTTAAGTATCTTAGAACACTCGAAAATAAAATTGACGATATTGAACTAGAAATTGAAGAACTTAATACCTATTTAATAGCTCATAATAGTAAAACTAACTCAGAAATAAGCAAAGATGAAAACGAGAATCAACTCAAACTTGATGAACTCGAAAAAAGAGCCATCATAACTGCCCTGAAAAAATCATCCGGAAACCGTAGATTAGCCGCAAATTTGCTTGGAATAAGCGAACGCACTTTATATCGTAAAATTAATGAACTCAACATTAGTAATAATCTTTAGTTATTATTATGAAGATAAAAGTCTTATTCTTAGTATTATTTTTGTTCCCTTTATCTACATTTGTTCTAAGTTCCCAGTCTGAGAATAAAGTTAATAATTCTAAAAAAAGATTACCTGAAATTATCAATAGCTATCAACCAACTATTGTTCCTGTAACTGATTTATTGGATAGCATCCTATATTTTGATAGAAAGATTCATCCTGAAAATATCAATGGAATTAAAGACAATGATGATATTTGGTTCTCAAAAAAAAATGATAATGGTTTGTGGTCAGAACCAAAAAATATTGGTTCTCCATTGAACACCAAAGACTCTGATGTGTTATTTAGTTTAACGCCTGATGGTCAATTTGCTTTAGTATATGGACTATATCAATCTGACGGAACCAAAGAGAGTGGCTTTTCATTGTCAAGAAAAATCAAAGGCGTATTTTCATTTCCTCAACCGATTAAAATTCAAAATTTCTATAATAATTCAAAAAACTTTTATGGGTTTCTATCGGCAGATAAAAGAGTTCTGCTAATGTCATTAAAGAGAGATGACAGTTATGGTGATTTGGATTTATATGTTTCAACCTATGATGAAAGTACAAAAATGTTTTCTGAACCACAAAATTTAGGTTCAGTAATCAATACAAAAGGCTCAGAAGCCTCAGTTCATCTGGCACTTGACGGGAAAACCCTCTATTTCTCTTCAAATGGTCACAA